>NZ_JBHVHF010000271.1:0-11155 GCF_042800315.1 Streptomyces sp. NPDC057638 | reverse complement strand
GCCCCGCTCGGCCATGCGTGCGCGGGGTGGTTCAGGCCCGGCCCAGGGGCCGTTCTCCTCCGCTCGCTCGGCCATGCGCGACGCGCGGCGGTCTGTCCGCTGGTGTACGTCCCGGCGACGGCGCCCGTCAGCCCCCGGTCAGGCCCGGGGCGCCGCTCGCACCAGCTGGGAGAGGTGGACGGCCGCGTCGTGGAGGGGCGCGTCGTCCGCCGTCACGCGGCTCAGCAGCTCGGCGCCCTCCAGCATGCTGATGACCGTTCCGGCGAGGGTGTGGGCCGCTGCCGGTGCGATACCGCCCTCGGTCAGCCTGGCCGCGACGAGGGTCCGCCATTCGGTCAGGGCCCGGGTCGCGGCCTCCTGAAGGCCGGGGACGCGGCCAACGGTTTCCAGGGCGGTGACGGCGACCGGGCAGCCGTCGCTCCAGTCCGACCGTCTGAGGTCTTCGGCCAGCAGCAACGCGCATGCGGCCGTGGCCTCCGCCGGGTCGGCCTTCGAGGCGAGGCCCCTCGCGAGCATCTCGCCGAACTCGCGGGCGCCGTGGCGCATCGCCTCGATCGCCAGCTCTTCCTTGCCGCCGGGGAAGAAGTGGTAGACGGAGCTGGGGGACGCCTGCGCGGCGCCCGCGATGCGCTTGACCGAGGTGCTCTCGTACCCCTGCCGCTGGAGCAGCGCGGCTGTGGCACGGATGATCCGGCGGCGGGTGTCCGTGTCGGTCGAGCGGTCGAGTGGTGAGGTGGCTGCCATGGTCGCGAGTCTACTGGTTGGAACGTTCGATCCAAAGTTGCCGTATGCTCTGGATCGAACGTTCCAACCAGAGTGATGGATGGGTACCGATGAGAGCAGCAGCACCGGCCTCCTTCTGGGAGAGCCACCCCGGATACGCCCGCATGTTCGCGCCCGGGGAGCTGACCGTGGGGTTGTTCCTGCCCCTGTGGCCGTACACGGGCGACATGGCGGCGATGCGCGGCCAGACGGAGATCGTCCGGCGGGCCGACGACGGCGGGTTCGCCGCCGCCTGGGTGCGGGATGTGCCCCTGGCCGATCCGGCCTTCGGCGATGTGGGGCAGGTGTACGACCCGTGGACCGCCCTGACCTGGCTCGCGGCGCACACCTCCCGGATCGCCCTGGCGTCCGGCAGCGTGATCCTCCCGCTGCGGCACCCCATCGACCTGGCCAAACAGGCGGCCTCCGTGGACCATCTCAGCGGCGGCCGGCTGGTGCTCGGGGTGGCGTCCGGAGACCGGCCGGTGGAGTTCCCCGCGTACGGACTGGACCACGGTGCGCGCGGTGCCCGCTACCGGGACGTGGTCGACTCCTTCCGTGGACTGCTGGGGGAGGAGCGGCCCGGCGGCGCGAGCCTGCTGCCGAAACCGGTACACGGCCGGATCCCGCTCCTGGTCACCGGCTCCTCCCAGCAGGCCCCGCTCTGGATCGCCGAGCACGCCGACGGCTGGCTGGTCTACCCCGGGGCCACCGCGACCCCCGAGGGCCCCCGGGCTCTCGGGGAGCGGATCGGGGCGTGGCGGGACCTGGTTCCCGGCGGGGAGTTCCGCCCGGTCGCGACCAACGAATGGATCGACCTGCACGAGGATCCGGACCATCCGCCCACCCCGTTGCGCGGCGGGTTCGTCCTGCGCACGGGCACGCGGGGGCTGCTCGCACTGCTCCACCGCTGGAAGGCGGCCGGGGTGAACCACGCCGCGCTCGGCGTCCAGCACGGCAGGCGCCCCGCCGCGGAGGTGGTGGCGCAGCTCGCCGAGGAGGTCGTCCCGCACTTCCCCGCCCTGTCGTCCCCCGTGCCCCTGGCCCCCGCGTGGTGAGCTCCCGGTGTCCGGCGGGGTCCCCTGCTCCCGGCGCGGGAGCGGAGTCGTCCCGTGTTCCCGGTGGGAGAGTGGAGTCGCCCGATGCTCCCGGTGGGGGAGTCGAGCCCGATGGGTTCCGCGAGGCCATGCGCCACTGGGCGACGGGTGTCGCGGTCGTCACCACCCAGGGCCCCGAGGGCCCGCATGGGATGACCCTGAACTCCCTGCTGTCGGTGTCGCTCGATCCGCCGACCCTGCTGATCTCCCTCAAGCGGGGCAGCCGTACCTCGGAGGTCATCGAGCGCACCGGACGCTTCACCGCCAATGTCCTCGCCGCCGGGCAACACGACCTCGCCGATCGCTTCACCCGGCGCCGTGTCGTCGGCGCCGAGGAGTTCGCGGGAGTGCCCCACCGGCCGTCCCCTGACGGTGGAGGCCCGGAGGTGGACGGTGCCGCCGCCGTGCTGACCTGCCGCGCGGTCCAGCGGGTGGAGATCGCCGACCACACACTGATCGTGGCCAGGGTGAGCACCGCGCGTGGGCCGTCCCCCGCTGATTCCCGTGGGCCGCTGCTCTATGTGGCCCGGGGCTACCGCACGCTCACCGGAGAGGAGGGCGGTTCTCGCTAGTGCTGTGGCGCCGGGAGTCGTGCGGCGACGGCGCCCCGGCGAGGCGAGGCGAGGCGAGGGGAGGTGAGGTGAGGGGCTTGGGGCGGGTGTCGCCGTGTCACCGGCTCCCGCTGGTGCGGTCACGACCGCCCTGCCCGCCACCGCCGGATGGACCGTCCCCGCCGCCGTCGGTGGGGGTCCGGTCGCGGCCCGCCCGTACCGTCGTGGCGCCACCCGGCCCGGAATCGGCGCCACCCGGCCCGGAGTTCCGGGCCGGGTGCGGGGCCGGTGCGTCCAGCAGCGCACGGGTGCGGGCGCCGTCGGGATCGTCGCGCAACTCGTAGATCTCCAGGCGCTGGTCCGGGCGGTCCGACTGGGCCCAGAGCTGGAAGTCGACGGTGATGTGCCCGGCGCCCGGGTGGGTCATCCGCTTGGTCCCGGCGACGCATTCGCCGACGCGCCCCGAGGACCACAGACCGGCGAAGGTGTCGTCATGGACGCACAGTTCGCCGATCATGCGGGTCAGGGTCTCGTCGTCCGGGTGCTTGCCGCTGATCAGCCGCAGATAGGCGACATAGTCGGCCGCCTCCTGGTCCCAGTTCCGGTACAGGGCGCGGGCCCGGGGGTCGAGGAAGAGCAGCCGGGGCAGGGAGGGGCGGGTCCCCGGGTGGTCGGGGGCGTCGAAGGGCAGGTGCGGGGCGATCAGGGCGTGGCCCAGGGCGTTCCAGGCCAGGACGTCGTTGCGGCGGCCGAGGATGATGGCGGGCCGCGCGGCGACCAGGGAGAGCAGTGCCCGCGCGTTGGGGCTGGCGGTCTCCGGGCCGCTGTCCGTCGCGGCGGCGGTGGTGGCCGTGCGCCGGGCGCGCGCCAGGTCGAGCAGGTGCTCGGTCTCGGTGACGGAGAGCTGGAGCGCCCGGGCGAGCGCGAGGAGGACCTCGTCGGAGGCGTTGCGGCTGTGACCCTGCTCCAGCCGGGTGTAGTACGTGACGCTGACCCCGGCGAGCTGGGCGACCTCCTCGCGGCGCAGGCCGGGGACCCGTCGGCGTACCCCGAACCCGTTGAGCGGGGTGGCCTGCGGCATCAGCGCGGCGCGCTTGGCCCGGAGGAAGACGGACAGATCACCCGGATGGTTCATGCGTCAACCATAGGAGGACGGGCGTGACCGCGACCATATCCCTGCCAGTGCCACCCACCCCGGGGGGCGCATTCACCGGGATCTGGTAGCTGACCTGGGCTTCTTCCACGATCGTGGCTATGTCTCCACCGATCATCGCCCTGGCCCTCACCGCCTTCGCCCTGGGAACGGCCGAACTGGTCCCCAACGGTCTGCTGCCTCTCATCAGCGCGGATCTCGGGGTGTCGGTCTCCCGCGCGGGCTGGGTGACCACGAGTTTCGCGCTCGGTGCGACGCTCGGCGGCCCGCTCGTCGCGGCGGCCACGATGCGTCTGCCCCGCAAGCCCTCGGCCATCGGCCTCGCCCTGGTGTTCCTGGTGGCCAACGCCATCACCGCGACCAGCGGATCGCTGCTGGTGGTGTCCGTCTCCCGGGCGCTCGCCGGGGCGATGCTGGGCGGGTTCCTCGGGATCGCGGTCACCATCGCCGGGGCCCTCGTCGCGCCGGACCGGCGGGCCATGGCCATCGCCGTGGTGTTCACCGGCTTCACCGTGTCCAATGTGATCGGTGTCCCCGTCGGCACCCTCGTGGGGCGGGCCGCGGGGTGGGAGTCCGCCTTCTGGGTCGTGGCCGCCCTGGCGCTCATCGGCGCCGTCGCCCTGTGGCTGGCGCTGCCCGGCGCGGCGGGCAGCGGGGACACGGCGGTGAACGGCTTCGGGGTGCTGCGCGGCGGAGCCCTGTGGGCGGCCTTCCTCGCCATCGCCCTCAGCTACGGCGGACTCTTCGTCGTCTACACCTATATCGCCCCCTATCTGACATCTGTGACCGGTGTGACGGCGGGATCCGTCACCTGGCTGCTGCTGCTCTTCGGCGGGGGCCTGATCGCCGGCAACGCGCTGGGCGGCCACTACGCGGACCGGTCGGTGACCCGCACCGTGATCGCCATCCTGGCCCTTCTCGTCGTCTCCCTGCTGGCCCTGTGGGCCCTCGGTGCCGCACTGCCCGCTGTCGTCGTGCTGCTGGTGCTCCTCGGCGGCGCGGGCTTCGGGATGGTGCCCCCGTTGCAGTCCTACGTCCTGCACCTCGCCGGTACGGCGTCCGTCCTGGTCTCCGCGCTGGCGGCCGCGTCGTTCAACGCCGGTGTGGCGCTCGGCTCCGCGGTCGGCGGGACCGTCCTGACCCGGACCGCCGCCTATCCGCCGCTGGCCCTGGCCGGTGCCCTGATGACGCTGCTCGGACTGGTCGTCTTCCTGCTGACCCACCGCCGCCACGCCGCCCGCCGCCCGCTGGTGGGCACCCCGATGGACACGCGGCCGCCGGGTCCCCCGCGCCCGGGCCGGTAGCGCCGCGCCGTCGGCGTACGGTCGGCACGGCGACCCCGGTACGAAGAGATCCACGGAGTCCGGGTGGCGGCGCGGTCTCGGCGGCGCCCGGTCGGCGGCGTGTCCTCGGCGGCGTGTCCTCGGCGGGGCGGTCTCGGCGGGGCGGTCTCGATGGTGCGTTCTCGACGGGGTGGCGGCGCGCCGGTGGGTGCGGCGCCAGGGGCTGGCGGGTGCCGCGCGGTGTGGCGGCGGTCTCAGCCGGAGCCGGGCGCGGGCCGCGGTCCGCCGTCCCCCGCGGAGGCGTCCTGACGTCGGTCCCCTCCTAAGTAGCCGCTGGTCAGGGGGTGTTGGGCGGGAGGCCGACGGGTGCTGGCGCGGCGCGGGCGACCCGCACCGCCCCGGGCGCCGTCGCGCGGCCCGTCTCGGTATGTGTCGCCACTTGACATTAGTCCGCCTTATGGAAGATAAAGATCAAGCTTTGGGTTGAACCTCACGCTGTGTGATGTTTCGGCGTGATTCCATCGAACATCTATGTGAATGAGTGCTGCCGTGTCCCACCCCGCCGTACCCGTGAACCCGATCCCCGACCCCGTGGGGGAGTGGGAGGCGTGGTGCGCCGAGCGGCGGCGCGCGGTCACCTCCGCGACCGGCAACCTGGCTCTTGTCGAGACCCGCTGGCTCCCCGCGGGCCACCTCCCCGACCTGGCGGCCGAGCGGGCCGGGCGGCCGGAGACCGTCACGGTCACCACCGTCCGGCGCACCGATCTCGTCACCGGGGAGCCGGAGCACGGGCTGCGCTTCTGGGACGCCGACGCCCCCGCGATCCGCGCCTTCGAGCGCACCGAGGTCTTCCCCTATGACCCGGCGTGGGTGCTGGACGCCACGTACACCCCCGTCGCCGGGGCCCGGAAGGTCGCCTTCGAGCACATCCGGGACAACGGCGGCACCCGCGACCTGGTCGTGCCCGGCGATATCCGGCTGACCGTCGACGGCCGCGACTACACCCTCAGCGCCTTCGATGACGACGGCGTGCTGCTGCTGGTCTTCGGTGACCCCACCAACGGGGAGATCACCTACGGCGCCGGTCGCTTCCTCTTCGTCACCCGCACCGGCCAGGACACGGTCCGCCTCGACTTCAACCGGGCCTTCGTACCCCCCTGCGGATTCTCCGATCAGTACAACTGTCCGATGCCGCCGCGGCAGAACCGCCTCCACCTGCCCGTCGCGGCCGGTGAGAAGCGTCCCGTCTTCCGCGGCGGCGTCCCCGCACAGCACTGATCCCACCCCGGCACCCTCGATCGCCGCAGCACGAAAGCGCAGTCTTCTGTCATGAACACCAAGAGCCTCCGTACGTCCTCCGCCGTCGCCGCGACCACCGTCGTCCTCGCCCTCACCCTCACCGCCTGCGCCGGTGGCTCCACCGGCACCACCACCACCGGCGGCAAGCACGACCCGAACGCCACGGTGAACATCGGCTCCCTCTACGAGCCGCAGAACCTCGACAACACCGGCGGCGGTGGCCAGGGCGTCACCGAAGCCCTCCACGGCAATGTCTACGAAGGACTGTTCCGGCTCACCGACGGCGGCGAGGTCGAACCACTGCTCGCCGCGTCCCACCAGGTCAGCCCCGACGGCCTGACCTATACCTTCACCCTCCGCGACGGCGTCACCTTCCACAGCGGCAAGGCCCTCACCAGCCAGGACGTCAAGCACAGCCTGGACCGGGTGCTCGCCCCCGACTCCCAGTCGGCGCGGAAGAAGAACCTCTCCGTGGTGAAGTCGATCACCACCCCCGACCCGCGCACGGTCACCGTCACCCTCTCCCAGAAGTCGATCTCCTTCGTCTACAACCTCACCTATGTGTGGATCGTCAACTCCGAGGCGAAGGACCTCAAGCAGCGCGAGGACGGCACCGGCCCCTACCGGCTCGACCAGTGGACCCGGGGCTCCGCCCTCAGCCTGGACCGCTTCGGCCCGTACTGGGGCGACGCGGCGGCCAACAAGAAGGTCGTCTTCCGCTACTTCAAGGACGCGACCGCGCTCAACAACGCCCTGCTGACCAACGCCGTCGACGTGGTCACCAGCGAGCAGTCCCCCGACGCCCTGGACCAGTTCAAGAACAACCCGGGCTACAAGGTCACCGAGGGCAACTCCACCACCAAGCTGCTGCTCGCCTTCAACGACAAGGCCAAGCCCTTCGACGACGTCCGGGTCCGCCAGGCGGTCTCCTTCGCCATCGACGACAAGAAGCTGCTGGAGTCCGTCTGGGGCGGCCACGGCAAACTGATCGGCTCCATGGTCCCGCCCACCGACCCGTGGTACGAGGACCTCACCGCGATCGACGCCCACGACCCCGAGCGCGCCAAGAAGCTGCTGGCCGAGGCGGGCTACCCCCAGGGCTTCAGCCTCACCCTCGACACCCCCAACTACGACCCGCACCCCACGGCCGCGACCTTCATCACCTCGCAGCTCGCCAAGGTCGGCATCACCGTCAAGATCAACACGATCACCCCGGACGAGTGGTACACCAAGGTCTACAAGAACCGGACCTTCCAGGCCACGCTCCAGGAGCATGTCAACGACCGCGACCTGGTCTGGTACGGAAACCCGGACTTCTACTGGGGCTATAACAACCCGCAGGTCACCGCCTGGGTCGAGCAGGCCGAGCAGGCTTCCACCGCCGCCGCGCAGACCGAACTGCTGAAGAAGGTCAACCGCAAGACCGCCGAAGAGGCCGCCAGCGACTGGCTCTACCTCTACCCGCAGATCGTGGTGGCCAGCTCCGGGCTCTCCGGCTACCCCCTCAACGGACTGAACTCGCAGTTCTACGCCTACGACATCAAGAAGGGCTGATGGCGCGCTACGTCCTGCGGCGCTTCGCCTTCCTGCTGGTCTCACTGGCGCTGGCGACCGTGGTGCTCTTCCTCCTGCTGCGGATGCTCCCCGGCGACCCGGCCAACGCGCTGACCGCGGTCGGAGCCACCGACGAGCAGATCGCCGCCGCCCGCGCCTCGATCGGCTCCGACCGTCCGCTGCCGGAGCAGTTCGTCCACTGGACCGGCCAGCTGGTCCGCGGTGACCTCGGGACCTCCTTCGTCAGCTCGCTGCCGGTGGGGCCCGAGGTCACCACCCGGCTCCGGGTCACCCTCCCGCTCACCCTCGCCGCGTTCGTACTGGCCCTGCTGATCGCCGTACCCGCCGGTTTCATCGCCGCCCACAAGCGGCGCACCTGGTACGGCGCCCTGCTCAACGGGGTCTCCCAGCTCGGCATCGCCATCCCGGTGTTCTGGCTCGGCATGATCCTGGTCGTCGTCCTCGCGGTGAACGCCCGCTGGTTCCCCGCCGGGGGCTTCCCGCCCGACGGCTGGGCCCAGCCCGGCGAAGCGGTCCGCTCACTCGTCCTCCCGGTGATCACCATCGCCCTGGTGATGAGCGCGTCCCTGATCCGGTACGTACGCTCCGCCACCCTCGACGTCCTCGGCAGCGACCACCTGCGCACCGCACGCGCGCTCGGGTCCTCCTTCGGCGGCGCGATGTGGCGGCACGGGCTGCGTAACGCCTCCGTACCGGTGATCTCCATCCTCGGCATCGAACTGGCCTCCACCCTGCTCGGCGCGGTCGTCGTGGAGTCCGTCTTCGCCCTGCCGGGGCTCGGCTCCCTGCTCACCACCGGCATCACCCAGCATGACTACCTGGTCATCCAGGGCGTGCTGTTCGTGTCCACCCTCGCGGTCCTGCTGATCGGCTTCGCCGCGGACCTGGTCCAGCGGATCGTCGACCCGCGCCTGCGCGCCGGACTGTCGGGAGGCCCCCGGTGACGTCCACCGAACCCGTGACCACGAGCGCGGCCCCGGCGGCGCCCGCGACCGGACGCGGCCGCACCCGGCGCTCGTCCACCCTGATCGCCGGGTGCGTGCTGGCAGGCTCGATCGCCCTGCTCGCGCTCGTCGCCCTCTTCTGGCTCCCGTACGCCACCGACGACACCTCCGGCGGACGGCTCGCCGGGCCCGGCGGGGACCACCTCCTCGGCACCGACAAACTCGGCCGGGACCTGCTCACCCAGGTGATGAACGGTGCCACGATCGCCTTCCAGGCCGGACTCGGCTCCGTCCTGATCGCCGGGACCCTCGGGCTGGTGCTCGGCGTGCTCGCCGCCTTCGCCCAGGGCTGGCTGGACGACACCCTCTCCGCCTTCCTCGACATCCTCATCGCCTTCCCGACCCTGCTGCTCGCGATGCTCGTCGTGGCCGCGCGCTCCGGCACCCTCGGCTCGGCGGTCCTCGCCATCGGCCTGGCGCAGAGCGCGGTCGTCGCACGGCTCGTGCGCATCCTGGTGAAACGAGTCCTGACCCAGGAGTACATCACCGCCTCCCGCACCTCCGGCACCTCCTGGGCGCGGATCGTCGCCGGTCACGTCCTGCCCAACATCTGGCCCACCCTCGTGGTGAACCTGGCGCTCCAGTTCGGTCTCGCGGTGCTCGCCGAGGCGGGCCTGTCCTACCTCGGACTCGGCGCCCCGCCGCCCAACGCCTCCTGGGGCCGCATGCTGCTGGAGGCCCAGGCCACCTTCACCACCGCCCCGATCGGCGCGCTCGCCCCCGGGATCCTCCTGGTCGTCCTCGTCATCGGCGTCAACCTGATCGCCGACGGGCTGCGCGACACCCTCGACCCGACCACCCGCGAGAGGCCCGCATGAGCATCCTCGCCATCCGCGACCTGGTCATCCGCACCGCCGACGGGCGCGTGCTCGTGGACCACCTGTCCCTGAGCGTCGCCCCCGGCGAACGCCTCGGCCTGATCGGCGAGTCGGGGTCGGGCAAATCCCTGACCTCGCTCGCCGCCCTCGGCCTGCTGCCCGAGGGAATGACCGCCACCGGCAGCGTCGAACTCGACGGCACCCAGGTCATCGGCGCCACCGAGAAGCAGCTCACCGCCGTACGCGGCCGAGGGGCCGCGATCGTCTTCCAGGAGCCGCTGACCGCGCTCGACCCGCTGATGCGCGTCGGCCGCCAGATCGCCGGGCCCCTCGCCCGCCACCGAGGGCTGCGGGGCGCCGCGCTGCGCCACGCCGTCATCGAAGCCCTCCGACAGGTCCGGCTGCCCGAACCCGAACGGCTCGCCCGCTCCTTCCCGCACGAGATCTCCGGCGGCCAGCGGCAGCGGGTCGCCCTCGCGATGGCCCTGGCCTGCGAGCCCCGGCTGCTGATCGCGGACGAGCCGACGACCGCGCTTGATGTCACCGTCCAGTCCGACCTGCTCGACCTGCTCGACACACTGGTACGGGAACGGGCGATGGCGCTGCTGTTCATCAGCCATGACCTCGCGGTGGTGGCGCGTACCACGGAACGGGTCGTCGTCCTCAAGGACGGCCGGGCGGTGGAGGACGGGCCCGTGCGCGACATCGTGCACGCCCCGCGCGACCCCTACACCGCGACCCTGGTCGACAGCGCACGCCAGCTGGAGCACGCCCTGGACCGACGGAGGACGCGATGACCCCCACCAGCACCGTGCCCGTACTGGAGCTGGACGGTGTCTCCTACGCCTACCGCGGCGGCGCGGCGCCCGTCGTCAACGACGTCCACCTCGCCGTCGCCGCCGGGGAGAGCCTCGCGCTCGTCGGCGAGTCGGGCACCGGCAAGACCACCCTGCTCCGGCTGCTCCTCGGGCTCGCCCGGCCCACCGCGGGCGCGGTCCGCTTCGACGGCGCCGAGCTGCGGCCGCGCGACCGCGCGCTGATGCGGCGCTTCCGGCGCGGCGTGCAGTGCGTCTTCCAGGACCCCTACTCCTCGCTCGACCCGCGCCGGCGTGTCGGGCACACCGTGGCCGAGCCGCTGCGCTCCCTCGGTCTGGACGACCGCCGCACGGCGGCGCCCAAGGTGGCCGCCGCGCTGGCCGCGGTCGGTCTGCCCGAGGACGCGGCCGACCGCTACCCGCACGAGTTCTCCGGCGGCCAGCGGCAGCGGATCGCCATCGCCCGCGCGACCGTGTGCGACCCGCGGGTCCTCCTGGCCGACGAGCCCGTCAGCGCGCTGGACGTCACGACCCGGGTCACGGTCGTGGACCTCCTCCACGAACTGCGCGAGGAACGCGGTCTGACGCTGGTGATGGTCTCCCACGACCTGTCGGTGGTGGCGTCGCTGTGCGACCGTACGGCGGTGCTGGAGCGGGGCCGTGTGGTGGAGGAGGGCTCGACGGACCAGGTACTGGGCGCGCCTGAGCACCCGTACACCCGGCGCCTGATGGCGAGCGTCCCGCGCCTGCCCGCGTAGCGGTCCCGCCCGCGCCCTGACCGGGCCCGGCCCGCCGCGC
>NZ_JBHVHF010000270.1:0-11335 GCF_042800315.1 Streptomyces sp. NPDC057638 | reverse complement strand
CTCCCGCGCCGTCTCCGTGCCGGGGGCTGGCCCCCCCGTGACGAGCCCCCGGCACAGCCAGCGCACATCGGCCGTGATGCGCGCGGCCTGGGCCGCGGCGGATCCCCCGCGGCGCAGGACGTTGACCGCGCCGACGGACAGCAGCGCGGACGGGTCGACCGAGGAGTCCGGCGCGACCGTGACGGTGACCGGGGCGAGCAGGCTCAGGGAACGGACCCGTTGGGCCAGTTCGCTCACGGGCTCGCGCCCGGTGGCGTCGAGCAGGGCCAGCACGCCCCGGGTGTGGCGCAGATACTCATAGGCCAGCTGGTCGCCCCAGGGGCGTACGACCGTCTTCAGCCGGCACGCCTGGCGGGTCGGGCCGATCCAGGTGAGGGTCGCCGCCGGGTCGACGGAGACCGCCACCACCCGGGGCATCCGTTCCCGCCCCGAGGCGGTGTCCGTGGTGTGCGCGGCGGTGGCGTGGCCGGTCCGGAGCCCCATGGGTCAGGTCCTCAGAGTTCCGGCAGGTCGTCGATGGCCCACCAGGCGGCCGAGTTGGCCGCGAGGGTGCCCGGTGTCCAGGGCCCGCTGGTGAGCAGGGGTACCGCCTGGACCAGGGCCGGGACCGGATCGCCGCGGAAGTTGACCGCGCACACCAGTCCGTCGGTGCGGGCGAAGGCGAGGACACCGGGCGGGGTGTCGAACCAGTGCAGCCCCCCGGGCCCCGACGCGCCCCGGCAGCGGCGGCGCAGTTCGAGCCCCTTGCGGTAGAGGTGCCAGAAGGAGCCAGGGTCGCCGAGCGCCCGGTCGGTGGTGTGGTGGGCGAACCAGCCCGGCTGGGGCAGCCAGGGCGCGGCGGCGCCGTCCGCTCCGGTGAAGCCGAACGGCGAGGCATGACCGGACCAGGGCAGCGGAACCCGGCAGCCGTCGCGGACGAACCGCCGGTCACCGGTCCGCCGGAAGATGGGGTCCGTGAGCACCTCGTCGGGCAACTCCACCTCGGGCAGGCCCAGTTCCTCGCCCTGGTAGACATAGGCGGCGCCCGGCAGCGCGAGCATCAGCAGTGCCGCCGCCCGCGCCCGGGCCGCGCCCGCCGCGCCGCTGTCCCCCGCGTACCGGGTGACCGTACGCACCTGGTCGTGGTTGTTGAGCACCCAGGTGACGGTCGATCCCGTACCCGCGATGTCGCGCAGGGCGTCGTCGATCACCTTGCGGAAGATCGCCGCGTCCCAGGGGGCACTCAGCAGATGGAAGAAGAACGCCTGGTGCAGCTCGTCGGGGCGGACATAGGCGGCCTGATCGGCGGCGGTCGGTACGGAGACCTCACCGACCAGCAGCCGGTCCACGCCGTCGCGCGCGGTGTAGGACTCGCAGACCGCGCGCCAGCGCCGCCAGATGCCATGCACCTCCGGCTGGTTCCAGGCCAGTGGGTTGACGGCGTCACGGGCGCGCTCGTCGGCGCCGGGGTCGTCGGAGTCGGGCAGCTCCGGATGGCGGAAGAGCCCGCAGGCCACATCGATCCGGAAGCCGTCCACCCCGCGGTCGAGCCAGAACCTCAGGATCCGCTCGAAGTGGTCGCCGACGCGCGGGTCACGCCAGTTGAGGTCGGGCTGTTCGGGGGTGAAGAGATGGAGGTACCACTGGCCGGGGGTGCCGTCCCGGCCCGGCACCCGGGTCCAGGCCGGGCCGCCGAACATGGCCCGCCAGTTGTTCGGCGGGAGTTCGCCGCGCTCGCCCTTGCCCTCGGCGAAGTGGAAGAGCGACCGCGCGGCGCTGCCGGGCTCGGCCGCCAGGGCGTCATGGAACCAGCGGTGCTCGCTGGAGCAGTGGTTGGGGACGATGTCGATGATGACCCGCAGGCCGAGCGTGTGCGCGTCGTCGACCAGCCGGTCGAACTCGGCCAGGTCGCCGTAGAGCGGGTCGATCCCCTGGTAGTCGGCCACGTCATAGCCGTGGTCGTGCTGGGGTGAGGGGTAGAAGGGGCTGAGCCAGATGCCGTCGACGCCGAGCTTGCGGACGTAGGGCAGCCCCGCCCGTACGCCCGCGAGGTCACCGATGCCGTCTCCCGTGCTGTCGAGGAAGCTGCGGACGTAGATCTGGTAGATCACCGCGTCACGCCACCACTGCCCCGTGTCCCCCGTCCGGACCCCGTGCGGCCGTCGGCCGTCGCGCCGGGCGGTGACGTCCCCCGTTGCTGTGAACATACGTCACCTTCCCTGTATCACAGGTGCGTTCCTACATTCATGTTAGGTAGGCAGGGTGGAGTACCGTCAACCCTTGTGCGTCAAGTCGGTGCCAACCGACCGGGTTTGACCCGTACGAAGGTCATGGATACACACACGCGAGTGGTCGCGTCAGGAAGGCGGGAGTGGGCGAGATGCCGGTACCTAACGCGTATGCAGGGGGATGGGGTGCGCCCGGATCATTCCCCGGCGATCCGGCGCAGTTCCCGTTCCATGCGCTCCAGCGCCGCGCGCGGGCTGGTCTTGCCCGCGAGCGCATCGCGCGCGAGGACGGCGATCACCAGGGTCATCTGCTCGTACCGGGGACTGCTGCGCGGTGCCTGGGCCCCCTGGACGGCCTTCCTCACCAAGGTGAGATGGGGGTAGTCACGCTTCAGTGCCGGATCCTCGTAGACCGAGGCGCGGACCGGCGGCAGCCCGCCCGCGGTGAGGACCTGGCGCTGTACGTCGGCGCTGAGCAGGTAGGCGAGCAGATCGGCGGCCGACCGCGGATGCCGGGTACAGGCGTTGACGGCCATGTTGGATCCGCCGAGCACCGCCGTGCCCGGCCCGTTCAGCCCCGGCAGCGGCGCCACCCCCACCCTCCCGGCGACCGGCGAGCCCGGCGACATGGCCTCCGTGTACACATAGGGCCAGTTGCGCAGGAAGACCAGCTTCCCCGCCTGGAACGCCTGCCGGGACTCCTCCTCCCGGTAGCCCAACGCCTCCTCGGATATCCATCCTTCCTGTACACCCTGGCGCAGGAAGGAGAGCGCGGTGAGCGCCTGGGGGGAGTCGACCGTCACACGGCCGTCCGGTCCGGTGACCGGCCCGCCCGCCGACAGGACGGCCTCCAGCACATTGACCGTCAGTCCCTCGTACGGAAGGAACTGCCCCGCGTAGCCGTCGACGCCGTAGTGGCGCGCGAGCTTGGCCGCGAGCCGCGCCAGCTCCGCCCAGGTGCGGGGCGGATCGGCACCCGCGGACTTCAGGAAGTCCTTGCGGTAGAAGAGCAGCCCGACGTTGGTGACGTACGGCGCGGCGTAGAGGCGGTCCTCGTGGACGGCGGTGCGCCGGACGTTGTGCAGCAGCTGGTCCAGCGGCAGCCCGTCCGGGTCCAGCGGGGCGAGCCAGCCCTCCTCGGCGAACTCGGCGGTCCAGGCGACATCGATGTTCAGCACGTCGTAGGCGCGGTCACCGGACCGCAGGCTCTCCCGCATCTGCTGACGCACCTCGTCCGCCGCCGTACCCACCTCCGCCACCCTCACCCGCTCACGGGGGCGGTCGCGGTTCCAGCCGGCCAGCACACCACGGAGGTATCTGGTGAGGTCCTTGCCGGTCGCCAGGGTCAGCGGCCCCCTGCCGTCGCCGGACGGACAACCCCCGCCCCGTGGTTGCGGCCCGGACAGGGCCGCCAGCACCACCACCGCCGCCAGTGCGAACCGGCCCACCGCCCGTCCCCAGCGCGCCATCTCCCCGCCCTCCCCCGTCACCGTACGCTCCGGTGGTACGGATACGCTGCCCGCGTCCCGGACGCGTCGGCGGCCGGGGTCCGTACCAGGCATCATGGAGGGCCACGGGCCGACGTGACCGCGGAACCGTTGATTCGCAGTCCTGTAGCGGCCCCGGGCGACGCGTCCAGCCACTCGTCCTAGGAGGGATACCGGCACCGTGCGTCTTCATCTGCTGGCGCTGCTCGCCGGTGGGCCCGCCCACGGGTACGAGCTGAGGCAGGCTCTGGAGAAGCTCCTCGGCCCGGCCTATCCTCTGCCCAACATCGGCCAGATCTACGTCACTCTCGGCCGACTCGAACAAGCCGGGCTGATCGAGGGCCGCCATGTCAGCCAGTCGGACCGGCCCGACAAGCGGATCTACGAGATCACGGACGCGGGGCGGGAGGCCGTCGACATCTGGTACGAGTCACCCTCCGAAGCCCTGCGGGTGCGGGACGAGTTCTTCATGAAGCTCGCCCTGGCACACCGCGCGGGCCGACCCGACCAGATCGGCCTCATCAACCGGCACCGCCGCCACTGCCTCAACGTCCTGCGCTCTCTGAGCAAGGGAGAGCGCCCCGACCCCGGTGATGACCATCGCATCGCCGAGCTGCTGATCGAGGGGGCCACCCTCCATCTCCAGGCCGATCTCGACTGGCTGGAACGCTGCCAGGAGGAACTGGAATGACCCGTACCGGCGCCGACCGTCCCCTGCTGACCGTCTCCGGTCTGACCAAGAGCCATACGAGCGAGGGGGTGCGGGTCGCCGCCGTACGGGGAGTCGATCTCAGCGTGGCGCGCGGCGAGTTCGTGGCGATCACGGGCACCTCGGGCGCGGGCAAGTCCACGCTGCTGCATCTGCTCGCCGGACTGGAGCGGCCCGACAGCGGGACGATCACCCTGGACGGACGGCGGGTCGACGGGCTCAGCGAGGCGCACTGGGCGGTACTGCGCCGACGGCGCTTCGGTGTCGTGTTCCAGTTCTTCAACCTCGTCTCCACACTGACGGTCCGTGACAACATCGAGATGCCCGCACTGCTCGCGGGCCGGGGCGGACGGGAGAGCCGGACCGCGGCGGACGCGCTGCTCGCCCAGTTGCGGCTGGAGAAAGCGGCGGACCTGCTGCCCGGCGACCTCTCCGGCGGCGAACAGCAGCGCGTCGCGCTCGCCCGCGCCCTCGTCAACCGTCCCGACCTGCTGCTCGCCGACGAGCCCACGGGGAGCCTGGACAGCCGGGGCACCCGCGACGTACTGGCGCTCTTCTCCGAGCTGCACCGGGAGGGGCAGTCGATCGTCCTCGTCACCCATGACGGGAAGGTGGCGAGCAGGGCCGACCGGGTGATCACCTTCAGTGACGGACGGATCATCGACGAGTTCCGGCTGGGGGAGGGAGACGGCGGCGAAGACGGGAGCGGCCGGGACAAGGGCCCGGGGACGCTGGGCGGTGGACCCGTCAGCGGGGGCACCCTGGGCGGGGGGCTCCTCGGGGAGCCGGGAGGCTCCGATGATCCGGGCGATCTCGATGGCCCCGACCGTCCTCATGGTCCCGACGGCCTCGATGATCCGGGCAGCCACGGAAGTCTCCACCGGCCCGACGGTCCCAACAACCCAGCCGACTCCGCCGATCCCGCCGATCCCGGTGATCCCGCCGATCCCGGTGACCCCGGCGGACCTTCCGGTGCTCAGTCCCGCGACGGTGACGGCGTGGACGGCCGTCCGGCGCGCCCCGCTCCCGCCGTACCCGGGGAGTGAGCGGTGCGCGCGATCGTACGGTGGGCCGCCGCCGATCTGCGGACCCACCGGGGACAGGCCGCCACCCTGGCGCTGGCGACGGCGGGCATCACCGCCGCCCTGCTGCTCTCCGCCGCCCTCTTCCAGTTCGCCGCGAGCCCCTGGGAGCGGCTCTTCGCCGAGACCCGTGGTCACCATGTCTGGCTCCGGCTCGACCAGAACGCCGCCGTCCACGGGCTGGCCGAACTCGACGGGGTGCGCGAGATGTCCGGCCCGTACCGCACCCTCGCTCTCACCCTCCAGGGATCCTCCCGCCCCGCCTCCGTGGATCTGCGCGAGGCCGGGCGGGAGGACGCCGTGCTGGGCGCGGCACGGCTGCTGACCGGCTCCCGGCTCAGCGGTGGCAAGAAGGAGATCGTGCTGGAGCAGTCGACCGCGCGCGCCCTGTGGGTCCAGCCCGGTGACTGGCTCGATGTACGGACTCCGGGCAAGCCGTCCCCGTACCGCCTGCGGGTGGTCGGGATCGTGGCGACGGCGGAGACCTCGTTCGACGACAAGCGCCGGGGCATCGGCTGGGCGTCCCCGGCCACCGTCAGCCAGTACACGGATGTGACCCCGGTCTTCCATATGGCCGGGCTGCGGCTGGAGGACCCACGCACGGTGGAGTCCGTGGTCCGGCAGGTGTCCGCGTCGGTGGAGGCGAACCATGTCAAGGAGGTCTCCAACTGGCGGGAGGCCCGGAACGCCGCCGCGGACGACCATCGTCTGCTCGGGCTGCTGCTGCGGGTCTTCGGGGCCGGAGCGCTGCTCGCCGCGGCCGCCGCCGTCACCGGCGGGGTCGGTGGCCGGGTGCTGGGACAGCTCAGGGATGTCTCCGTGCTCAAGGCGATCGGGATGACCCCGGCGCAGACGACGGTGATGTTCCTCCTCCAGCACACGGCGCTGGCACTGGCCGGGGTGGCGGCGGGCACACTGGCGGTGCGGCTGGTGGGGCCCGGGGTACCGGGTTCGATCGGTGAGGCGATGGCCCATGCGCTGGCCCTGCCGGGCACGATCCCGGCGGCCGCCGCCGTCGGGGCGGTGACGGTCGTGGTCATCGCCGCCGCCTCCGCGTTCGCCGCGTGGCGGGCGGCCCGGGTGCCGCCGATCCCCATGGCCCGGACGGCGCGTCCGGCACCCCGCCGGATGTCCCGGATGGCGAGGGCCGCGCTCGGCAGGGGCGTGCCACCACCGCTCGTCCTGGGCTGGCGCGGCGCGGTTCACCGGCGTCGGCGCTTCCTGGCCCGGGTCGCCCGGCTCGCCCTGCCCATCATGATGATCACAGTGGCGCTGTCGGCGGTCGCGACGCTGAACTCCCTCAGCGGCGACGGTGGAGGGAGTGGACGGCTCAGCCCCACGCCCTCGCTCAACACCGCGGGCACGCTCGACGCGCGTGCGCTGGACGGGCTGGCCGCCCACCGGGACGTCCGGGCCCTCTATCCGGCGGTCGAGGTCCCGGCACTGCTGCCGGCCCAGTCCCGCTCGGTCACACTGCGCGGGCTCGGCACGACGGAGCTGCCCTATCCGTTCACCGTGGTGGAGGGCCGCACTCCGGCCGCCGTCCATGAAGCGGTGGCGGGCCAGGGGCTGCTGGACGCGGCACAGATCCGGATCGGTGCGTGGGTGCGGCTGACGGTGGGCGCGACCCCGCACGTCCTGCATGTGGTGGGCCGCACCATCGAGCCACAGCACGCGGGGCTGACCATCTCCGCCACCCTCGACACCCTGCGCGACGACGGCACCGCCAAGAACGCCCAGCCCTACGCACTGCTGCTGCGCCCCGGCGCCGACCCGGACCGGGTCAAAGGCGATCTGGAGGCCGCCTTCCCCAGCGCCGACTTCCATCGCACCCCCGCCCCAGACGGCTCGACCGGCTCGGCCGGGCCGATCAGCCGGGTACTCGGCGCCCTGGTCGCGGTGCTCGCCCTGATCGCCGTCGCCGAACTCGCCGCCTCGGTCAGCTCCGCCGTCTGGGTCCACTCCCGTGAGCTGTCGGCGCTGCGGGCCATCGGACTGACCCCGCGCCAGCTCGTCGGCGTGGTGGTCACCGACTGCGCGCTGACGGCGGGCGCCGCCGCGCTGCTCGGGACGGTCGTGGGTGTCCTGGTCGCCGGTCCGCTGATCGACGCCCAGGGCGCCGCGTCGGGCGTGGGCACGGGCCTCGCCCTGACCCCGGGCCCCTTCCCTCTGCTGCTCACCGCACTGGGGCTGGTCCTCGCCTCGGCCGCCCTCGCCTTGGTCCCGGCGATCCGCGCCGAACGCCGCAGCGCCCCGGACCCCGGTCTGACACCCCGCTGACCGGACCCGCCCGGTCGGTCCCGCCGACGCTGAGCCCTCAGGACCGCCCGACCGTCATGGACGCCGCCGGAGGGGAGGGCGCCGGGCGGAACCAGGCGGGGCCGTCGGAACGGGCC
The DNA here is from genome assembly GCF_042800315.1 of Streptomyces sp. NPDC057638. Taxonomy (NCBI): domain Bacteria; kingdom Bacillati; phylum Actinomycetota; class Actinomycetes; order Kitasatosporales; family Streptomycetaceae; genus Streptomyces; species Streptomyces sp. NPDC057638. The sequence goes on along the minus strand of NZ_JBHVHF010000270.1, from coordinate 3,454 downwards.
TGGTGGATACGGAAGAGGGCGCGCTCCGACAGCTCGGGCAGCTCGTCCAGGCCGAACCAGCCGACCTCCAGCGACTCGTCGTCGTTCACCCGGGCCTCGCCGCCGACCGCGCGACAGCGGAAGGTGATGTCCATGTACTGGCAGACATCCCCGTTGGGATAGGTGACCGGCTCCGGGCGCGCCGCGACGAGCACGACCCGCTCGGCGACACAGCGGACCGCCGTTTCCTCGAAGACCTCGCGGACCGCGGCGGCGGCGGGCTCCTCACCGGGCTCCGGAATCCCGCCGATGACCGACCAGCGGCCGTCATCGGAGCGCCGGGCCAGCAGCACCCGCCCCTCCTCATCGAAGACGATCATGCTGACGCCCGGCAGCAGCAGGAGCTGGTGGCCCGCGCTGGCCCGGATCTCGCGGATGAAATCAGGTGTGCCCATGATCCCGAGGCTAGCCGCCCGTACCGACAGCGCCCCGGCGGCCGACACGACCCGTCGGCGGCGGCGGCGCCCCGGCCGCCGACGAAACGACCCGCCGACGGCGGTGCCGCTATGCCCCCGGCGCGACGCGCCGCGCCCGCAGCGCCATCGCCGTCGCCCAGCCCAGACCGGCCACGCCGCAGAGCACCAGCAGCGCCTCGGGCCAGATCCCCATCCGGGTGGCCGGGGTCAGCGACGAGCGCAGCGGCACCTCGGCGACGAGCGCGTCCGGGGTGAACATCTCGGTCTTCTGGACCACCTCGCCGTCCGGCATGATCACCGCGCTGACCCCGCTGGTGACCGGGACCACCACGGACCTGCCGTGCTCCACGGCGCGTACCCGTGACATGGCGAGCTGCTGGTAGGTCATCTCGCTGCGGCCGAAGGTGGCGTTGTTGCTCGGTACGGAGATCATCTGGGCCCCGGCCACGACGGTGTCGCGGGCCATGTCGTCGAAGGCCGCCTCGTAGCAGGTGACCAGTCCGACCTTGGTCCCCGCGAGGTCGAAGACGCCGACCTTGTCACCGGGCCCGAAGTCACGCCGTACCCGGTCCACGTCGGAGCTGAAGAGCCGGACGAAGGACCGCATCGGGATGTACTCGCCGAACGGCTGGACATGGCGCTTGTCGTACGTGTCGACCGGGCCGCGCTCGGGGTCCCACTCGATCAGCGTGTTGCGGAGCTTGCCGGTCTCGGGGGTGAGGACGGCGCCGACGACCGTGGGGACGCCGATCGCCCTGACGGCCTGGTCGATCACCAGCCGCGCGTCCGCGTTGCGATAGGGGTCGAGATCGGAGGAGTTCTCCGGCCAGAGGACGAAGTCGGGCGCGGGCGACCGGCCCGCCTTCACCTCGGCGGCGAGCTGCTCGGTGCGGCGCGCGTGGTTGTCGAGGACGGCCCGGCGCTGTGCGTTGAAGTCGAGGCCGAGCCGGGGCACATTGCCCTGGATCGCGGCGACGGTCGCGGTGCCGTCCTCGGCGGACGGGTCGACCAGCGGGCTCGCGGCGAGGCCCGCCGCCACCGGCGCGACCACGGAGAGGAGCGCCAGCACGACCGGACCGCGCGGCAGGGCGCCCGTGCGCCGCCAGGCGAGCAGCGCCACGGCCGTCCGGTGGAGCCCGAAGCCGCAGAGCACGACGGCGAAGCCCAGCACCGGAGTGCCGCCCAGGGCGGCGAGCGGGAGGAAGACCCCGTCCGCCTGGCCGAAGGCGATCTTGCCCCAGGGGAAGCCGCCGAAGGGCACCCGGGCGCGGGCCGCCTCACCGACGATCCACACGGCCGCGCCCCACAGCGGCCAGAGCGGGAGCCTGCTGACGGCGGCGATGCCCACGGCGGCGACGGCGATGAACAGCGCCTCCACGGCGGCGAGCGCGATCCAGGGCACCGGACCGACCTCCTCACCGGTCCAGCTCAGCAGCGGCAGCAGGAAGCCGAGGCCCGCGAGGTAGCCGAGGCCGAACGCGGCCTTCGGGCGGCGCCCGTACAGACACCATCCGAGCAGCGCGAAGGCGGGGACCGCGAGCCACCACAGGGGCCGGGGCGGAAAGCTGAGGAAGAGCCCGGCCCCGGCGAGGAGGGCGGCGACGGGCCGCACCAGACGCCGCCACGGCGGGGCGGTGGCTGCGCGCGCGGGGTCGGGGGTCTCGACGGGGGTGATCGTGGTGCTCACGAGCGCGAGTCTACGGTGAGGGGGTATGCGGGGGGCCAGGTGGGGAATCCCGCCGACGACTACGTCATTCGGGTGATTCCCGTCCTGGCGCGGGATCAGCCGTCATGGCGGCCCGAGCACCCCGGCTGGTCCCGCTGGACCGGGCACGGCCCCCACCGCACCGATCGAGTCCCGCACCGGACCGGGCACGGCCCCCACCGCACCGATCGGGTGCCGCACCGAACCGCTCGGGCCGACCAGCCGCCGCCCGGCCCCGGGATCGGGATCGCCCCGGCGCGAGGGGGCTGGCTGTGTGGCCGTTCACCGCGCGTACCCAGGGCAGGTAGCTCCTGTCCTGGGTACGGGTTGCCGGGTGGCGCGGACGCTTCCCCGGACCGGGCCAGTGGCGGTGGCCGGCGCCGTCGCGCCGGACATCCCGTCCGGCGGCGGCCGGTCGGGGTTATCCGGCGGCCGTTCCGTCAGGCGCGGGCGAGGCCCGGACCGCCGCCCGCGGCGCGCAGCCGGGCCTGGATCGCCCGGACCGCGGCCTCCGCGTCATCGACGGTCACCGTGAACGTTCTTCCATCACCCAGAGTGACGATCAGTCCCTCGCCCCGGCGGACGACCACGGCCGTGCCCTGGTCGGGCCGCCAGCGGTACCCCCAGCCGCCCCAGTGCCGTGGGGTGACACGGGGCGCGAACTCGGCGCCGACGACATGGGAGAGCGGGATCCGGCGCCGGGGCACCCCCATGTACCCGCAGCGCACCTCCACGGCGTCGCTGTCGACCGTGACCGCGACATGGACGAAGGCGAGGGTGCCGTAGAGGATCAGGAGGCCCGCGGCGACGCAGCCGATGACCGACATCAGCAGCGGGGCGATCCCGGACGTCCAGGTGGAGTCGACGGCCAGGACGACACCGAGGGCCAGACAGGCGGCTCCCGCGACGGCGAGCAGCCACTGCATGCGATTGGTCGCGCGACCGGTCCACACCGCGGACACGGGCTCCGCGGGGTACGCGGCGGGGGGCGACGAATCAGGGGGGTGGTCCGTCATGCCAGCAGCGTACCCAGCGACGGGCGGACCGGCACCGAGCGCGCGGCGCCGGATCGCCCGGGTACCTCCCCGCGCGGTGGCAGCGCGCCAAGCCCGGAGCGACGCCCGGGACAGGGCCAGGCGGATCAGCGAGCCGCGGTCACCGGCCGGAGCAGCCGGGCCTCCTCGTAGCGCAGCGCGGCCGGGGGGAGCGCGGACGCGCGACCGCTGAGCAGCACGGTCAGCCGTCCGGCGGGCGCCGCGTCCGGCACGGGCCGCTCGCCCAGGCGGCGCAGCGC
>NZ_JBHVHF010000269.1:0-11350 GCF_042800315.1 Streptomyces sp. NPDC057638 | reverse complement strand
ATGCATCTCCGCGACAAGCCATACCCCTGTTTTGTTTTCAGAGCCGACCCGCGGCCTTCAGGGCGAGATAGGCGTCGGCGAGGGCCGGCGGGAGAGCGTCGGGTGTGGCGTCCACGACCGTCACACCCTGACGGCGCAGCTGTTCTGCGGTGCGCTGACGCTGGGCTTGTGATTGCAGGGCCGCGGCTGCTCCGTACACGGATTCCGCGTTGTCCCGGGCCGTCGTCATATCGGTGATACGAGGGTCGGAGACCGAAGCGAGCAGAAGCGTGTGCTTCCGTGTGAGTCGAGGTAGCACCGGTAGCAGGCCTTCCTCGATGGGAGCGGCGTCGAGGCTGGTCAGGAGAACGATCAGAGATCGGCTTGGCGCGTTGCGGAGTGCTGCGGCGCATAGTCCCCGGGCATCGGTCTCGATGAGTTCCGGTTCCAGGGCAGCCAGAGCGTTGACCGTGGCTGGTAGGAGCTCGCTCGTGGAACGTCCGCGTACCTGGGCTCGGACACGACGGTCGTACGCCAGGAGGTCCACACGGTCACCGGCACGGGACGCCAGGGCGGTGAGCAGGAGGGCCGCGTCCATGGCCGCGTCGAGGCGCGGTACGTCGCCTACCCGGCCCGCTGACGTCCGGCCTGTGTCGAGGACGACCAGGATGTGGCGGTCTCGTTCGGGACGCCAGGTGCGGACGGCGAGGGACTGCTGACGAGCGGTGGCACGCCAGTCGATGGAGCGGGTGTCATCACCCGGCACGTACTCGCGGAGACTGTCGAATTCGGTGCCTTGCCCTCGGACCAGGGTGCTGGTGCGGCCGTCGAGTTCCCGGAGGCGTGCCAATCGGGAGGGCAAGTGCTTGCGACTGGTGAAGGGGGGCAGCACACGGACGGTCCAGGGGACCTGGTGGCTTCCCTGGCGTGCGGCCAGGCCGAGAGGGCCGTAGGAGCGGATGGTGATCCGGTCTGCTTGGCGGTCACCGCGGCGGGTCGGACGCAGGACGGTGGTGATCCGCCGTCGTTCGCCCGCTGGGACCCGTACGGTGTGGCGCGCGTCGCGCTGTTCCGTTCCGGCGATCCAACTGCTGGGAGGCCAGGCGTCCCGGAGGTCGGCGCGTAGTGGTCTGCCGGAGGGGTTGGTGATGGTGAGGCCGACTGCCGCGGGCTTACCAAGTCGAACGGATGTGTCACCGCTTCGGGTGAATCGGAGTGTTCGTACTGGCGCCGCGAGGGCGTAGTCGCACAGAATTGCTAGTGAGATCGGCGCGTTGACGGCCAGTATCCCCGCCCAGTTCGGGGCGAGGATGCCGACGGGCAGGGCGCCGAGGGCTGCGAGAAGCGCGGTTCGTCCGGTGAGGGCCATGACGGTGTCTCTCAGCGGGGGACGGGCACATGGCTGAGGATCGCGGTGATGACGGAGTCGGCGGTGACTCCTTCCATCTCTGCTTCGGGGCGCAGCTGGATCCGGTGTCGCAGTGTGGGCAGGGCCAGTGCTTTCACATCGTCGGGGATGACGTAGTCGCGGCCGGTGAGCCAGGCCCAGGCGCGGGCGGTGGAGAGCAGTGCGGTGGCACCACGGGGAGATACGCCCAGGATGAGTGAGGGGGATTCACGAGTGGCACGACAGATATCGACGATGTAACCGGTGATCTCGGCGGAGACCGAGGTCTGGGCGACGGCGGCCCGCGCCGCTTCGAGATCTGCTGGACCGGCTACGGCGGTCACGCCCGCCGCTTTGAGGTCGCGTGGGTCGAAGCCCCCCGCGTGCCGGGTGAGAACGCTGATCTCGTCCGCACGGGAAGGGAGTGGGACGGTCAGCTTGAGCAGGAAGCGGTCCAGTTGGGCCTCGGGCAGGGGATAGGTGCCCTCGTACTCGACGGGATTCTGTGTCGCCGCCACCAGGAAGGGCTCGGGGAGCGGCCGGGGGGTGCCGTCGACGGTGACCTGACGTTCCTCCATCGCCTCCAGGAGCGAGGACTGAGTCTTGGGCGGTGTGCGGTTGATCTCGTCGGCGAGCACCAGGTTGGTGAAGACGGGACCTGGCTGGAAGGAGAAGGCCGCGGTGCGAGCGTCGTAGACCAGTGAGCCGGTCACGTCGCTGGGCATCAGATCAGGAGTGAACTGGATGCGTTTGGTGTCGACCTGCAGGGCTGATGCCAACGCTCGTACCAGCAGTGTCTTGGCGACGCCGGGCACTCCTTCGAGAAGGACATGGCCCCGGCACAGGAGGGCCACGACGAGGCCCGTGACAGCGGGATCCTGACCGACCACGGCCTTGGCGATCTCGGTCCGCAGGGCCTCGAGCGAGGCGCGGGAACGGTCCGCGATCTCGTCCGTCTCGGGGGTCGGGGCGCTCATGTGGTGCGTACCTCTCTTTCAAGGGTGTCGAGGTGGTTCGCCAGGCGGACGAGTGCGTTGTCGTCGGCGGGAGCCGCGCCGAACAGAAGGGCCGTGAGGTCGTGGTCACCGGTCGTCAGATGGGCGGTCACGGCGGGGATCAGCACGGCCGGGGAGTGCGCTTCGGGCAGGGGTACACCCAGCAGGGAAGCGAGCCGGGTGCGTGTGGCCGCGCGGAGGGCGTCGGCGACGCGGCCTCGGGCGTTGAGTTGGTGGTAGAGCCGCGCGCGGCCCTCGGTTGATTCGGAGGCCGGGATGGCGACGGGCAGACGTTCGGTGACCAGGGGACCCAGCCGTCGGGCACGCCAGATGGCGGTGCAGAGGGCGGCGATGGTGAGTTGCAGGGATCCCCAGAGCCAGCCGGAGGGGATCAGCTCGGTGAGGGCGGCCTTGGTGCCGTCGGTGTCGTCGGCCGCGTCATCGGGTGAGGGGAGGTACCAGACCAGATGGGTGCGGGAACCGAGGAGTCGCAGGGCGAGGGAGGCGTTGCCGTGTTTGTCGAGGCGGTGGTTGTAGAGGATGTCGGGTGCCCCGAGCAGGACGGTGTCACCGCCGTCCGCGGTGGGGACCCGGAGGAGGGTGGGAAGACCGTCGTGGGGGTAACAGACGTCCGCAGCCGGGGCCGTGGAAACGTATCGGTCGCCACCGAGGTCGGCGCTGCCCGCGTTCACCGCGGCGGGAAGCCCGCAGCGTGGTGCCCGGGCGGAGACCGGGGCGGTGGACGCCGCTCGGACGCCGGGGGCCAGGGTCTCCACGGAGCGTGCTCCGGCCGAGATCACGATCAGGCGGCCACCGGAAGGGGCGGCGGCGGTGTGGAGACGTCGCTGCTGGGCGGGGGTGAGCCGGTCCGGGTCGGTGACGAGGAGGGTCGTATCGGGGCCGACGGAGGCGGCGGCCTCGGCGTTGGTGGTGACCACGCGGAGGGAGACCCCTTGCACCGAGAGGAGTTCGGCGACCGCGCGGCTGCCGATGCGTTCGGCGGAGCGGGGATCGAGGCGGCCGTGGGCGTCACCGGAACGCAGCGCCGCGAGCGTGATCCCCGCGACGATCAGCAGGGTGAGCGCGAGCAGGATTCCCCGGGCGTGGATCCATATCTGACGGCTGCTGAGGGAGAGGGAGGTGGTCCTCGGGGTGTCACCCGTCATTCGACCGCCCCGAGGAGGCGTGTGGATGAGGGTGTGGCACGTTCCAGGGCTCCATCGAGATCGCGTAGTCGCCCATACGTGGCCGTGTCGGCCGTGCGGCCACCGTATGTGATGTCGTCGAAGGCACGGGCGGCGGCCTGGAGTGCTTCAGCGTGGCCGGGCAGAAGGAGGGAGGCTTCGGCGGCGGCCTCATCGGCGGTGCGACCTGGGCGGTGGTCGAGGAGCGCCCGTTCCTCCAGCGCGCGGACGATGGCCCGCATGCGCTCCTGGACGGCGGGGTTCCAGCGCAGGGCGGCGGCGTGGGCCTCGGCGGTGGCACGGTGCTGTGCCGCGGTGCGGGAGTGGCCATCGAAGAGCACGTCCCGCGCGGGCCCTTGGAGGCGCTGGGGTGTACCCAGCCGCCACCAGAGGGCCCCGATCAGCGCGGCGATGATCAACAGGGTGACGGCGATGCCGATGAAGCCACCTGGTGCGGCACCGGACACCGCGGTGAAGAGGTCGTCGATCCAGTCCCAGAAGGCGTCGGACGCGCGTTGGAGCAGATGGGGCTCGTGCTCCTGGTACATCGGCTTGGACAGCTCGCGCTCCGCCGCTTCGCGGGCGGGCACACGGGGGATGTCGACGGGCACGTCACCGCTCGCGCGTGGCATCGGCCCGGCCGCCGTCACACCCCCCGTGTCGGTCACTCCCTCAGCCCCTGGGGCCGCCGCCCGGCGTCGTGGGGCCGGTGTATCCGGGGACACCGGCGGCGCGGGCGAGTTCCAGGTCCAGTGCCTCGCGGCGGATCCGCTGGTCGATGTAGAGGAGCGCGGTGACACCCGCGGAGATCGGATACGTGATGGCCGAGCCGATCACCGAACCGATGCCAGTGATGATCAGGAACGGCCAGCCGAAATCGGTGTTCCCGTCCAGGAGACCGCTGATCCCGTCACCGTCCACGGCGATACCGATCACGCTGAACGGCACAGCGATGATCATGGATACGAGGAAGGTCAGCACCATCGTCAGCAACAGGATGCCGAAGGTGCGCCACCAGGCTCCCTCGACCAGCTTGGCCGAACGGCGCAAGGACGGGACGATGCCCTGGTGCTCCAGCATCAGCGCGGGCGGAGCGAGCGCGAAGCGGACCAGCAGCCAGATGGTGACGCCGAGCGCGGGCAGCAGACCGATCGCGATGAGCGCACCGCCCTGTTCACCGCCGAGCAGGAGGCCCGGCACCATCGCCACACCGAGGATGGCCGCCGCCAGAAGCATCAGAAGCAGGGTGAGACCGAGCAGCTGAGGCAGCCGTGGCCTGGCCTCGCGCCATGCCTCGGCGAGGGTCACCTGCCGTCCCAGGACCGATCGGCTGATGACCACCGTGAGCAGGGCCGTGGTGAAGAGAGTGGCGATCAGGCTGATGACCAGCGTCGGGATCATGCCGATCAAGCTGACTTGGAACGATTCCACCGACTGCCGCAGAGCCTCGGCCGGTTCGGCGTCCGCGTCGACCTTCACCGGCTCGGGCAGCAGATAGCGGTCGGCGAGGACCATCAGGATCTGCGAGATCACGGCGACGGTGATCGTGATGCCGAGCACCGTGCGCCAGTGGACGCGCAGCGTGGAGACCGCGCCGTCGAGTATCTCCCCGACGCCCAGGGGCCGGAGCGGGATGACACCAGGCTTGGCCACGGCGGGCGGCCCCCAGCCTCCGTAGGGTCCGCCGCCCCAGCCTGGGCCAGAGGGGCCGTGCTGGTGGGGCGGATACGGGCCCGGCGGGGGCGCCCACTGTCCGGGAGGCGGCTGGTTGCTGGACCACTGCGAGGCGGAGCCCTTCCCCTCACCGGGTTCCGTCGGCCGGGGCACGCCGTCGCTCTGCCCATCGGAGTGAGCGGACCCGGGCGATGCCCAGCCCGGAGTGTCGTTCACGGTCGTCCACCTCATGGCTTGGTCGTCGGACCGGCTCGGCGAACCGGTGTGTGCGCGGTTCCTGCTCGTCTGTGCGTCCGGCAGGTGTGGGGCCATCGTGCCACGCGCCGGTCGTGCGGGGGTGGGGCCCCGTCCCCTCCGTCGTGCCTTCATTGTGGGTGGCCCAGCGGGCAGACTGGACAGATGGCTGATCAGTACGCGCGAAACCCCGCCCGCGATGAGTCGTCCATGCTTCCCGCGCTGCGCTGGGAGGAACCTCCCGAAGGCCCGGTCGTGGTGCTGCTCGACCAGACCCGGCTGCCCGCCGAGGAGGTCGAGCTGGTCTGCACCGATGTGCCCGCGCTGGTGGGGGCGATCAGGGCCCTGGCCGTGCGAGGTGCTCCCCTGCTGGGCATCGCCGGCGCCTATGGGGTGGCCCTGGCCGGTGCCCGGGGGTATGACGTCGAGGAGGCGGCGGCCCTGCTGGAGCGGGCACGGCCCACCGCGGTGAACCTCGCCCACGGCGTGCGCCGGGCGACGGACGCCTATCGCAGGGCATCGGGGCAGGGTGCCGAGGCCGCGGCACGGGCCGCGCTCATGGCCGCGCGTGAGCTGCACCGGCAGGATGCCGAGGCCAGTGTCCGCATGGCGGAGCACGGGCTGACGCTCCTCGATGAGCTGCTTCCCGGGGGCGGGCACCGGATCCTCACCCACTGCAACACCGGTGCGCTGGTCTCGGGAGGGGAGGGGACCGCCTTCGCCGTGGCGCTCTTCGCCCATCGTGCGGGCAGGCTGAGGCGGCTGTGGGTCGATGAGACCAGGCCCCTGCTCCAGGGCGCCCGGCTGACCGCCTACGAGGCCGCGCGCCACGGCCTGGCATACACCCTGCTCACGGATAACGCGGCGGGGTCCCTGTTCGCGGCGGGGGAGGTGGACGCGGTGCTGATCGGTGCCGACCGGATCGCCGCCGACGGGGCGGTGGCCAACAAGGTGGGCAGCTATCCCCTCGCCGTGCTGGCCCGCTACCACCACGTTCCGTTCATCGTGGTGGCACCCATGACGACCATCGACCCGCGTACCGCCAACGGCGCGGCCATCGAAGTGGAGCGGCGTTCCGGCGATGAGGTGACGGAGCTGCCCGCGCCACGGGCCATGGGCGCCGGCGCTGGGCCTACGGGACCCGGGGGAGGGCTGGCCATCGCCCCTCTCGGCACTCAGGCGTACAACCCCGCTTTCGATATCACGCCGCCCGAGCTGGTCACGGCGATCGTGACCGAAGAGGGTGTGGTGTCGCCGGTCTCGGCGGCGGGAGTGGAGGAGCTGTGTTCCAGGTCACGCCAGGTCACGATGAGCTAATGGGATGATGTCGGCTATGAAGGGACGAGTCCTCGTCGTTGACGACGACACCGCACTGGCCGAGATGCTCGGGATTGTGCTGCGTGGTGAAGGTTTCGAGCCGTCGTTCGTAGCGGACGGTGACAAGGCGCTTGCTGCTTTTCGTGAGGCGAAGCCCGATCTTGTGCTGCTGGACCTGATGCTGCCCGGACGGGACGGTATCGAGGTCTGCCGATTGATCCGGGCGGAGTCCGGTGTACCAATCGTCATGCTCACGGCCAAAAGCGACACGGTTGACGTCGTGGTCGGGCTGGAGTCCGGTGCCGACGACTACATCGTCAAGCCGTTCAAGCCGAAAGAGCTCGTCGCGCGGATCCGGGCGCGGCTGCGGAGGTCGGAGGAGCCCGCGCCGGAGCAACTGGCGATCGGTGATCTGGTCATCGATGTAGCCGGGCACTCGGTGAAGAGGGACGGCCAGTCCATCGCGCTGACCCCGCTGGAGTTCGATCTCCTGGTGGCGTTGGCCCGTAAGCCGTGGCAGGTGTTCACCCGGGAGGTGCTGCTGGAGCAGGTCTGGGGCTATCGGCACGCGGCCGACACCCGGTTGGTGAACGTGCATGTACAGCGGCTGCGCTCGAAGGTCGAGAAGGACCCGGAGCGTCCCGAGATCGTGGTGACCGTCCGTGGCGTCGGTTACAAGGCCGGGCCGAGCTGATATGCCCCGTGGCGGCGTTGCTCCGAAGCCCGGGGAGTCAGGGGGCCGTGCGGGGTGGGCTGCCGGAGGCGTTCGCGGGCCGGCGTGGCTCGGTCGTCTGCTGAGCGGTGGACGGGCGGGCCGGGACGGCCAGCTCGGTCGGCTGGTGGTGCGGCTTGTGGTGCGCTGGGTGCGCCGGCCGCTGCTGCCCGCCGTGCGGATGTGGCGGCGGAACATCCAGCTGAAGGTCGTGGTGACCACGCTGCTGATGTCGCTCGGCGTCGTGGTGCTGCTCGGTTTCGTTGTCGTCGGTCAGGTGCGCAACGGGCTGCTTGAGGCCAAGAACAACGCCGCCGCGAGTCAGGCGGCCGGAGGGTTCGCGGTGGCCCAGGAGCGGGCCAACGCACAGATGGCGACCGGCGGGCCCGACGGTTCGGCGGCGGACCGGCAGAAGGCGACCAGCTCATGGCGGTCCGACCTGGTGGAGCAGCTCGCCAGTGGCGGGCAGGGCGCTTTCAGCGTGGTGGCGCTGAGCGCGGAATCCGAGAACGCCGGGCTCAACCGCGGTCACCGTGGGTCAGGGCCCATCGACGTCGCCTCCATCCCGGAGGACCTGCGGTCCGTCGTGGGCCAGAAGACGGGGCCGCAGAAGACGTACATCCGCATCACGTACAAAGATCCGGAGCATGAGCCGGAGCCCGGACTGGTCGTGGGGCAGCGGCTCAACGACAACGACGGGAATCCGTACGAGCTGTACTACATCTTCCCGCTGACCCAGGAAGAGCAGTCGCTGAACCTGGTCAAGGGAACGCTGGCGACGGCCGGGCTGTTCGTGGTGGTGCTGTTGGGCGCCATCGCCTGGCTGGTCGTACGGCAGGTCGTGACGCCCGTACGGATGGCGGCGGGCATCGCCGAGCGGCTGTCGGTCGGGCGGCTCCAGGAGCGGATGAAGGTGACCGGTGAGGACGACATCGCGCGCCTCGGCGAGGCCTTCAACAAGATGGCGCAGCACCTCCAGCACAAGATCCAGCAGTTGGAGGAACTCTCGCGGATGCAGCGGCGCTTTGTCTCCGACGTCTCGCACGAACTGCGGACGCCGCTGACGACGGTCCGGATGGCGGCCGATGTGATCTACGAGGCGCGGGATGACTTCGACCCGGTGACGGCCCGCTCGGCGGAGCTGCTCGGCGACCAGCTGGACCGGTTCGAGTCGCTGCTCGCGGACCTGCTGGAGATCAGCCGGTTCGACGCGGGCGCGGCGGCGCTGGAGGCCGAGCCGATAGATCTGCGCGAGGTCGTCCGCCGGGTGATCGGCGGCGCCGAGCCGCTGGCCGAGCGCAAGGGCACCCGGATACGGGTGCTGGGCGATGAGCAGCCCGTGGTCGCGGAGGCCGACGCGCGCCGGGTGGAGCGTGTGCTGCGGAACCTGGTCGTCAACGCCGTCGAGCATGGCGAGGGCCGTGATGTGGTCGTACGGATGGCGTCGGCGGGAGGCGCGGTCGCGGTCGCGGTGCGGGACTACGGCGTCGGATTGAAGCCGGGCGAGGCGACCCGGGTCTTCAGCCGCTTCTGGCGGGCCGATCCCGCACGGGCGCGCACCACCGGGGGCACCGGTTTGGGACTGTCGATCGCCGTGGAGGACGCGCGGCTGCACGGTGGCTGGCTCCAGGCGTGGGGCGAGCCCGGCGGCGGGTCTCAGTTCCGGCTCACCCTGCCCCGGACCGCGGACGAGCCCCTGCGCGGCTCGCCGATACCCCTGGAGCCGGAGGACTCCCGGCGCAACCGGGAGCGTGCCGCGAGCGTGGCGCGGAGCAATGCCGGACTACTGCCCTCCGTACCGGTCCAGCCCGGGGGATCCCGCTCACCGCTGCCGGCGCCCCCGCCGACCGCGCCCGCCGGGGTGGATCCCACGGCGCTGCCCGGCAACGGCGCGCGCGTCGTGGCCCGCCCGGCGGTGGAGCACCGGGGATCCACCCTGACCTCGATACCGCCGGACCGGGAGGACCCCGAGCGTGGACGCTGATCTCCGTGGCACGGCCCCCGCGCGCGGACGGGTCCGGCGCGCCCTGCGTCTGGGCGCGCTGCTCACCAGTGGTGGCGTACTGGTCACGGGCTGTGCCTCGATGCCCGACAGTGGTGACATCAGGCCGGTGAAGGCGTCTCCCCGGGGCGACTCACAGGTGCGGGTGTACGCCGTGCCGCCGCGCCCGAGCGCGCCGCCGGAGGAGATCCTCAGTGGCTTCCTGGAGGCGATCACCAGCGACGACTTCGATATCGCGCGTACGTATCTGACACCGGCGGCGGAGAAGGTCTGGCGTCCCGACGCCCAGACGACGGTGCTGGAGGCCGCGCCGGACCGCGGTCTGTCGACCGAGGGCGGCGAGGGCAACCCCGGTATGGACTACGAGCTGGTCGGCAGGAAGATCGCGACCGTGGACGCCCAGCACGCCTACCAGGCGGTGGCGCCCGAGCAGTACCGCAGCACCGTCCGGCTGGTGCAGGTCGGGTCCAAGAAGGACTGGCGCATCGACCAGCCCCCGGAGGGACTGGTGCTCGGTGCGTCCGATTTCGAGCGTAACTACCGTTCGGTGAACAAGTACTACTTCGCCACCGGGCGTGACACCGTGGTCGCCGATCCGATCTTCATCCGGCAGCGGATGGACCCGGTGACGCGGATGGACCCCGTCACGCAGACCGTGAAGGCGCTGCTGGACGGGCCGACCAACTGGCTGAAGCCCGTGGTCGAGTCGCCTTTCCCCACGGGTACGACACTGCGGGACGGCGTCAGGTCGCTCTCGTTCGACGACCAGAACGTGCTCAAGGTGCCACTCAACGAGAAGGCGTCCAACGTCGGCCAGGCGCAGTGCAACCGGATGGCGGCGCAGATCCTGTTCACCCTCAAGGACCTGTCCGCGAGCCGGGTCGAGCAGGTGGCGCTCCAGCGTTCCGACGGTAGCTCGCTGTGCGTACGCAGCAGTGGGGAGGCGGAGATCTACGCCCCCGACCATGTCCTCGGCGGTACGGGCAAGCAGTACTTCATCGACGCCAGGGGCTCGCTCGCGGTTCTTCCCGACGACGCGAAGAAGCCGCCGGTGCCGGTGCCGGGTCCGTTCGGCGAGGGTGCGATGCCGATGAGCGCGGCCGCGGTCGCGCGGGACGAGCGCCGGGCGGCGGCCGTCTCCAAGGACGGCGGCCGTCTCCACGTCGCCTCGATCGAGTCCGAGGGCGAACCCGCCACCGAGGTCGCGCACAGCAAGGGCGCGACCCTGGGAACGCGTCTGTCCGCCCCGAGCTGGGACGGCAACGGTGATCTGTGGGTGGCCGACCGCGATCCCGCCCAGCCCGCCCTGCTGCGTCTGGTCAACGGGACGGAGCCCGCGCAGCGGGTCGCCATCGTCCCCGCTCTCGACGGCGCGCGGATCGAGTCGCTCAAGGTCTCCGCGGACGGCGCGCGCATCGCCTTCCTGCTGAGCGAGGACGGCCGTACGACGCTGAAGATCGGCCGGGTCGAGCACGACGGCACCAAGGGCGGCGGTGCCGTGTCCGTCACGGACCTGCGTGCGGTGGCGCCGCAGATGGAGACGGTCACCGCCGTCTCCTGGGCCGGACCGAGCCGTCTGGTGGTCGTCGGCAAGGAGTCCGGCGGGGTCAAGCAGGTCCTCTATATGCAGACCGACGGCTTCACCTCCGCCACGGGTGTCCTTCAGGGCCTCAACGGTGTCACCGCCGTCTCCGCCGCCAACGAGGAGAACCGCCCGCTGGTGGCGCACTCCAAGGACGACGGCGTCGTCCGTCTCCCGGCGGGCGGCAACTGGCAGACGGTGGTGCCCAAGGGCACCTCCCCGATCTATCCGGGCTGATCTGGCCCCGGGAGGCGGTACGAGGGGGCGGGGAGGCCGGAGCGGCC
>NZ_JBHVHF010000268.1:0-11372 GCF_042800315.1 Streptomyces sp. NPDC057638 | reverse complement strand
CGGGAACGCCGACCGTACGGCGTTCCCGGGGCGCGGCAGAACCACGGCGGCCCGCGCCATCGCCGTGGTCCTGACCTGCGCAGTCCCGACTTCCCCGGGTCAGGGCAGGCGCGCTTCGTCCGCAGGCCCGTCCGCAGCGAACCTAGAACCCCGCGAAGTGCCCGCACAACAGAAAAACGGCCTCTGGCTGACTGGGGTTCACCAGCGGTACGGCTCCGGCCGCACCGCGTCCACCGTCTGAACCGGGAGGTCCCCTTCATCATGAACACCCGTCCCACCGGCCGCCGTACCGTCGCCCTGTGCGCGATCGGGGTGCCCGCCGTACTCGCCTCCACCGCCGGAGGGCGGACGGCCGCGGCCGTGTGCGGGGCCGCGATCCTGCTTCTGGTGCTGCTGCTGGCCGTGCTCGCCGTCGGCGCCGCCTACGCCCGCCGTCCCGAGCACCGCACAGCGGCCCGCCGCACCCTCCAGCTCCTCCTCGGTCTCGCCCCGTGGTACCGCGTCCGCCGGTGAACCGGATCGGGGGCGCTCCCGGGAACCCAGGGGCGTAGGCCTGCCGGGCACGCGTCCGGTGGGGTCTCACCACCTCCCGTTGCCGACGGCGGTGCGTACGGAGTGGGAGTGCCGCTGGCGGGCTGGTTGCGGCAAGGGCGTGGGCGGGCACCGGGGGTCGAGGAGCAACGCTGCCGGATCGTGCGGCAGCGTTGTTCCTCGACCCCCGAACTCCGGGTGGCTCGGGGTCGGCTCAGCCGGTGCTGCCGGACTCGGCGGCACGAGCTTCCTGGGCCCGCGGCTGGCGGGGGCGAGCGAACGGGATCGCGGACCAGCCCTGCTCCAGGACAGCGTTGTACTCCAGGAACTCGTACTGGGGGAACAGCTGGCGCAGGTACACGGCGTCGGCGTCGTAGGCCGCGCAGAGGAGATCGGCCAGGCTCGTCCCGGTGATGGTGACCGCGTCCTCCAGGTCGGCGATGGAGGTGACCATCACGGGGATGTCGGTGTCGGGCAGGGCCACGCGGTGGGCTGGGGTGTTGATCTGGTGGAACTGCTCCATGGTCACCACCATCCCGAGCATCCGGCGGTCGGTGGGGATTCCGGCGAGCTCTTGGTGCTCGCCGGAGCGCAGGAGGCGGACCGACCTGTTGATCTGCTCGAACGGCTTCGTGAACTGCTTGGCGAGGAGCGTGGTGAAGTCGGGCCCGCCGAGCCGCAGCTGCTCGCTTGGCCGGAACGACTTCACCTCCACCAACAGGACCAGGTCGGGGAAAACAACGAAGAAGTCGATCGTCTTCTTGCTTACCTTCTTGGAGATCTTGACCTGGATCTCGGGGTGGACCTCGGCGTCGGGCAGCAGGTCGAGGTGGCGGCCGACGTAGTGCTCGAAGAGGTTGCCGAGGTCGTTGGTGAACGCCTTGCCCCAGGCCGAGTTGTTGTCGCCCCCGGTGTAGTAGAGGCCGAGCGGGGTGGCCTTGCCCAGCACGGCGGCCGGCACTGGGATGAGGTAGCCGCCCGGGACGCCGCCGACCAGCGGGTGGGAGCGGAGCGGGTTGTGGGTGTAGCGGCGCAAGAGCGGGTCGCTGTCGGCCGGGAAGGCCGCACGGAGCTTGGTCTTGGTGGTGACGAAGTGCCGGTTCAGGACCGCCTTGATCTGGGCGGGGGAGCGGAGTCCGTCAAACTGGTCGTAGTCCTCGGCGGGGTACCAGTCCAGAGCGAACCGGCCGCGGCGGCGCGGATTCGGGTGGGCGGTGGCGCAGGCCCAGACGAGGTGGGCGATGCCGAGGTAGTCCGCCAAGGAGCAGCCGAGCACGTCGCGGTCCCAGCCCGGGAGGATGACCTCCAGCGGGTTGTCCGCGTCGTCCGGGTAGGGGGTCTGCTCCAGCATGGCGATGGACCGGCTCAGCTGCGAGTACTCGTCCTCCTGCCACGGGCCCTGCTGGTGGATGGTCCGCTGCAGGTACCCCTCCCAGCGCTTCATGCCTTCCGGGGCTTGGGTGACCGGGTCGTCCAGGGCCAGGTACAGGTCGAGGATCTGCTGGAGGTCGCGGTCGGTGGCGGCGGGTCGGCCGTCCCGGCCGCGGGCCAGGGAGACCCAGGCCGCGTCGAGCAGGGCTCCCGGCGTGTACAGGCCGAGGCCCTTGGAGCCCAGGTTGCGGGCGGACGGAAGGCTGGCACTGGTGGCCGCGATCAACTGCGTCAGCGAGTTCGGGTCGTGGCGCAGGACCCGTTCGAAGTACTGGGTCTCCAGAACGGGGTAAGGGGAGAGGGTTCGCCGCATGGCCGACGATTCTGCACCCCGCCGCACTCGTCGCGCACCGGGTTTCCGTTCGTCGGCACGCCCGCCCAATCCGGGCTGCTACGGGCAAGCCCTCACCCAGCAGGCCCGCACGGTGTTCGGCCTGTGAGCGTCAGCAGCCCGACCGGGCCACCAGCACCTCGTCTGCGGCATTGCGATCACGGAGCGTACAGGCGCACGATCCGGCAGCGATGTTCCTCAATCCCCGCACCGGGAACCTGGTGCGGATCAGGCCGCCGCGTTCCCGTGCGCCCGCTCGGCCCGCGCCGTGAGCTCCAGGGCGTGCTCGTAGGCCGCGCGCAGGTCGGCGGCGGTCTTGAACGTGGCGCCGCGGGTGCAGAGGATCTCGATGCCGGCCGCGCGCATCTCCTTGAGCACGCCGAGGGCCTCGATCTGGTCGAGCAGTTTCGCGCAGTCGTGGTCGGTGAGGGCGGCGGCTGCCGGGGCGCCCCACAGGTGGGTGCTGATCTCCTTCAGCCGGCCGTCGTCCGCGGGTACGGTGCGGCCGGCCGCGACGCTGGCGAGCCACTGCGGAGCCGGGACCGGCTCCAGGTGCGGGCCAACCGCTTCCAGGGCGGCCCGGATGCGCTCGATGCGGGCCAGTGACGCCGCGTCGATCACCACCGGCGCAGCAGGGGTGGCCGGGGCGTCGGGGGCGGGTGCCGGGAGTGGAGCGGCAGGGGGTGGGGAGGGAGTGCGGTCCGGGGCCCGGAGTCGGGTCAGGGCTTGGTGGAGCTTGGCGAACATGTCCCCACGATGCCCCGTTATCGCTGCTCAAGGCTACTTTGCGCCATGTTGGCCACTTGTGAGACCGGCCACGGTGAGCCGACGGGGTTGGCCGGGGCCCGGCAATCGTCCGGCCGTTCAGGACGGTCCCGGTACGCCGGGGCGCGGGCGGTGGTGTGTCCGGGGGAAGCGGTGTGACCGCCGGGCGGTGACAGCGGCGCGCGGGTGCTCCCCCGGAGCCCGTGGACAGGGGTACCGGCTCCGCGCGGGCATGTCGAAGAGGATCGGCCCTGCTGGCTTCGCCCGACCCTCACCCCTGCGGTGTCCGGGGCGCGGTGGGCCCGGTTGCGTCGAGGGCCCGGGCGTGGGCGGTGCGGAACGCGGCGGCGAGGGCGGCCCAGTCCGTTGCACCCGGCGGCAGCGGGGCATCCGCCGGGCGGGAGCGTCTGCCCAGCTCGACGGCCGCCTGGAGCCGCCGCTCCCAGTGGGCCTCCACAGCCGCCGCCGTGCCGGGGGGCGGCTCGCGCAGGTCCCGGACTCCCGCCATGGTCCCGTGGATCGTCCCCGCCCAGGCGAAGGACTCGACACGCCAGCCCAGCTCCCGGGCGGCGGCCCGCAGTGCCGAGCGCAGCAGCTCCACCCCGCCGAGCCCCACCACCTCCTCGTCCGGCAGGCGCAGTTCGAACGCCCCGCCGTAGCCGTGGCCGTCCGGCGGGCAGCTGTCCTCCAGCAATGGGAGCAGCGCGTGGACGAGTGCGGGCCGGCGCGGGTCCTTTGCCCAGCCCGTCATGAGGCGCCGTCCCGGGGTGCGGTGCGGCGGTGGCGCCCGGTGCCGGGCCCGAGCGCCGGCCGGTCCCACGACGGGGCCGGTGCCGTGGTGGGCGGGGGTGCGGGGTGGAGCAGCTTCTTCGTCTCGGCGAGGTTCGCGGCGACGGTCACCGGGACCCAGCTGTCGCCGTCCCACCGCTGGATCGCGCGGGGCATTGCGGGGTCGATGTGGGCGCCGCGGTGCGGGCCGGAGGTGAGCGGCACGGCCCGCAGGCGGCCCCGGGACGACTCTCGGCGGGCGTCGCGGCGGGCCAGCCACTCCCCCAGCGGCTCCGGCTCCGGCTGGTCGTTGTTCATGGCGTCAGCCTGCCGTACCCGGGTGCCCGTCCGGGGCGGATGGGAGTGGATCCGGCCAGTTGACGTTCTGTGCGGGCTGGTTCCCGCTTTTGGCGGGTGGGTGCGTGACCGGCGGGGGCGGTGGGTCGTTGACCGGGCGTGCACGATTCCGTCCCCCACGGATCGCAGGGAGAGCGCCCGCGCCGGTTCGCGCGCCGGGCGCTCTCCCCGGGGCGGAGGATGTGGTCGTGACCGATGCCGCGGAGTCCCGGCGCCTGCCGGTGTCCGGCCGCACGTACACCCGTACGCGGGTGCGGGGCTTCGCCCCGTGGAGGCCGCGGCCTCGGACGGTGGAGCTGGTCCGCCAGATCGAGAGCGTCCTGGAGGAGTACCGGGAGTATGGAAATCTGACGGCTCGCCAGATTTTCTATCGGATGGTGGGCGCGTTCGGGTACGAGAAGACGGAGGCCGGGTACGACCGGCTGATCGAGACGCTGAACCGCGCCCGCAGGGCGCGGATGATCCCGATGGGGGCGGTCCGGGACGAGGGCCCGTCGTCCTGGCCGGCCGGCGGGTACGCCGGGCCGGAGGAGTTCTTCGACGGACTCCGCCTCCAGGCCCGGGGCTATCAGCACGATCTGAGTGACGGGCAACCCGTGGTCGTCGAAGTGTGGGTGGAGAGCCAGGGCGCCGTCGCCATGGTGGGCGCGGTCGCGGCCGGGTACGGGGTCAGCACCTACAGCTCCGGCGGGTTCGAGTCGGTCACCGCCAAGCACGACGCGGCTCTGCGGATCGCCGGACGGGCAAGGCAGACCCACGTCTTGTCGATCGGGGACCATGATCCGTCCGGTTTGTCCATTCTGGACGCGGCGGCCGCCGACGTGCTGGCGTTCGTCCCGGAGCTCGGCTCCTGTCCTGCGCCGCGGTTTACACGGCTTGCCGTGACACCGGAGCAGATCCGCCGGTACCGGCTGCCGAGCGCCCCGCAGAAGAGCACCGACCGCCGGGGCGCTCACATGCCCGCGACGGTACAGGCCGAGGCCCTGTCCCCCGCACAGCTCGTGACCGAGGTCCGCGCCGGCCTGGAAGCCGCCGTCGACCTCGACGCGCTGGCCGCCGCCCGGGAGCGGTCCGCCGCCGAGCGGGCCGCCGTGCTGCGCCACCTGGACCGGCTGCCCGGCCAGGCATAGGCGAGCCGCAGCCCGCCGTCACGGCCGCACCGCCCCAGACCCGTTCCTGCCGTGGCCACTCTCGGGAACGGCCACCGGGCCCAGAGCACACAGCAGACACCCTTTCTATCGGGCCCGGGGGCCTGTCGGGGGCGGACCGGCCGGAGATTCACCCGAACAGGGCAATCCGCCCGGTTGTCGGCGGCGGACGGCCGCAGGATGGGACACTGCCCCGGCACGGCGCCCCGGCCCGGACCCGCGAACTTACGCGGCCCGCACGCCGGTTCGCGCCCCCAAGCGGTGCCGACCCGAGAGATGAGACCTGGCGTGACGTCCCGCATGGAGCGAGCCACCCGGACACTGGGCTGCGACCGGAACGACCTGACGGGCACGGTGAGCGCCTTCCTCGGCGTGGCGCGGCCCCGCAGTCCGCTCGCCGCGCAGCTGGCCGCCGGCGCGTTCGCCCGCCTCGACGCGGCGCCGCTGGGAGCCCTGCGGATCGGCGACCTGGGCCACACCGCGCAGGACTGGCCCGCGCTGCCCGCCACCGCCCCGGTCATGCCCTGGCAAGCCGTCACCCTCGTGGACTCGCTGGCCGCCCTGGTGAACCGCCTGTCCGGGGCCGAGCTTCAAGACGCCGCCGAGGGGTTCGCGCTGCGCCGCGCGGACTTCGCGCTCCCGGCCGAAGACCTGGCCCCCGGCGAACCGCCCGGCACGGGAGGAGGCGCGTTCGTGCGCCAGGACGCCTTCCTCGACGCCCTCGCCGCTACGGCGCCCGGCCGGTGGAGCGAAGCCCAGCGCTCCCTGGTGCGCCAGGCGCTGCTCCAGCACCTGGCCGACCTCGGCGACGGCCTGCTGCGCGTGTCCGAGCACACCCCGGCACCCCTCCGCTGGGAGGCCACCGGCCCGTCGCGGACCGGGCGCAGCCCGGTGCCCGGTACACGGCACGTCCTCGAAGCCCGCGTCACGGCTGAGCCCGCCCGGCGGCCTCCGGGCCGCTGGGACGAGGTGATGTGGGGCCGGACCACCGGCCCGGTCCGGGAGCAGTGGCGGTGGGAGGTCGGCTGGCCGCTGTCCGGCGGGGAGTTCGCCGCCCAGGAGGGCACGGCGGAGGCCACTTTGGGGGCGGCGGTGTTCGCGGGCGAGCAGACCCTCGCGGCGCTGCTGCGCGGCGCGGCGGTCGTGCGGCAGCGGTTCACCGGCCGCCTCCTCGTCCCGCGCCCGGCCGGAGCCCCGCTCGCGGCCGGTGACCCGGCCCTCACGATCGTCACCCTGCGCAGGCTCCTCCTCGCCGTCTTCAACGCGGCGCGCTCCGGGGGACGCGCGCTGTGGCCGCCGCTCCCCCACACCGGGCCCGACGGAGAGCCCGGGAGCGTCATCGCCGTCCTCTTCGACCACCTCGCTCTCCCGTATCCCGCGGGCGGGGAAGCGGCGAACGCCGCCCGCCCCGGCACGGCGGTGTTCGCCGCATTCCTGGCGGAGCACGCCGTCCGGCTCACCCCGCTGGCCACGGCCTACCTCACCGGGGCGAGCGCGGCGGAGGGGAGCCTGCCGCTGCGGGCCCGGCACGAGGCCGGTCTGACCGCCGCCCTCCGCCCGGCCGGTGGTGAGGAGGCGGACCGGCTCATCGCCGACGCCGGCGTGCTCCCCGACGGCATGGACTGGAGCGACCTCCTCGACCCGGCCGCGCTGGAGCGGTTCCTCGACGACCCGGTGCCCGAGCAGTGACCGGGCAGTCCGGACCGGCGGACCGGGCCGTGGTGAGCGAGGCCCTGTTCCTGGTGACCGTCGGCACGATTCCCGGCACCCCCGCGGCGGACCTCGCCCAGCACCTGGCGGACACGGTTCCCCTCCTGCCGGTCCCGGCCGCCGCCATGATCGGTATCGGGACGATGCCCGCCGACATCTCCGGCCGGGCACGCGACCTCGGCGAGCGGCAGCGGATGGCGGACGCCGCCCAGGACCTCCACCTCCTGTTCGCACGGCTGTGGTTCCGGGCCTCGGCGGCGCTGCCCGCCGACGGCACCGAGGTCGCCGTCGCGCTGCGGGCCCTGTGGGAGGAACAGGTCCGGGGGACGGAGTCCGGGCTGATGACGGTGGTGTGCCTGCCCGTCGGCGAGTCCCGGTGGATGGCCGGCGCACGCCAGTGCCGCACGATGGCCGTCACCACAGACCCTGCGCCCGGGCTGGTCCCCGGCCCGAACTGACCCTGCCGGCACCCGAGGGCCTGTGAGGTGGGGTAACGATTGGGGCCGGGCCTCCCACGGCGGGCGGGCCGCGGGGCACACTGCCGTTCGTGAACTGGCTCCTGGGGAATGAGTGGCTCGGGCCGCTCGGTGACATCGGCAAGATCATGGGCGGGGTGGTGGCCGGGATGGCGATACTCAAGGCCGTCTCGGCCTGGTGGACGAAAGGGCCGGGGCGGCGCCGCTCCTGGGCGAAGAGCTTCCGGCTGATGGCGCCGGGCGTGCGGCCCGCCTATGTCGAATCGCTCTTCGGTGAGCCCGCGTTCGAGTTCGAGCTCGCGCACGACGAGCCCGGCCCGCCGCCCCGGGAGCGGGTGTGGAAACTCGGAGAGGACGGCTACCTCGTCACCTGGAGCAGCAAGCGCCAGGTCCTCGCCTACTCCCTGACGACCCGCGCCAAAGGGTTCGCCCCGAAGATCCGGATCGGCGCCGTGTGGGGCGGCAGCGGGCCCTCCTCGGTCGTCCGGCTCGGCCGGACCCCGCTTGAGGACATCGGCGCGAAGGAGGACTGGACACCCGAGACGGTGGCCTCCTGGGTGGGCGCGCGCCGCGCCGAATACTACGAGACCTACTACGCCGGGAACCCCGGCCACTACACCCGATGGGCGTGCGGTGTCTCCCAGGCCGGGTACGGTACGGCGGCCGGCGCGGTGGAGCGGCTCGGCCCCGACGGGTCCGCCTTCCTCGACTGGGCGGACCGCGGCCGTCTGGAACCTGAGCAGCGCGAGAGCCTCGACCGCTTCCGCACCGAGGCGACGGTCAACAGCCTGATGATCATCGGCCCGGCGGGCGCGGCGGAGCTGCTGGGCGAGATGCCGCGCTCCGGACCGGATCTCGACGCCGTACGGACGCTGACCAAGGCCCCCGGAGCGTGGGGGCGGTGGAAGCACCGCCGCGAACTCAAGGCCCTGACCGGGGAACAACCCCAGTCACGGCGGTTCGCCCGGCCGCGCCCCGGCCGGGGGGAGTGAGCGACAGGCCGCCCGCCGACCGACCCGGCCGACGGGGCGCGCGTCCCGGGGCGCCTTCACCGATGTACTGGACGGGACGTCAGACGGGGAGGGGGGCCGGGCCGGGCCCGACTCGTTCGTGGTCGACCTCCTCCGCCACGTTGAGCAGCACCCTGAAGCCGTCGGGGATGGGAAGGGCCGCCGGGATCGCGCACAGGGCGGCGACGGCGACCTCTTCGTCCACGGTCTTGAGCGGGGCCGCAGGCGCGTCGGGGTGCAGCTGGTGGTGCCAGAGAGCGGCGAGGACGCGGGTGTACGACGGGCGGGGCAGGCGCTCGTCCAGGGCGAAGAGCACGGCCGCCGCGGCTTCGAGCCCGGCCGGCCAGTCCTCGCGCGGACCACATTCCTCCGCCAGCCGCAGCGTCACCTCGTACCGGTATCGGCCCGGCCGCGTCATCAGCAGGTTCGTCATGAGTACGGGATAGCAGGGCGCGCAGGCCGAGGGCGGGCACCACGGGAGAGCATCTTGTGCCGGTCACCGGTTTCACCCGTTCACTACCCGGCGCGTGCGATGCCCCCCGGGGCGGCGGGAGGGATGGTCCGGTGGGATACCGGAAAAGATCCTTCCCGTTGTCCGATGTCAGGGGTAATGTCCATGACCAGCACCATCACCCCGGAGGGGAGCGGCCCCGTGACCACAGACCGTACAGCGGGAAGGCCCGGCCGCCCCGCGGGAGTGCGCACCGGGCCGGACGGGCTCACGGCGAGGCAAGCGGACATCGTCCGCCTCATTCGGGCGTATACAGCTGAGCACGGATACCCTCCGTCGATGCGGGAGATCGGCCAGGGCGTCGGGCTCTCCAGCACCTCGTCCGTCGCCCACCAGCTCGGCGCGCTGGAGAGGAAGCAGGTCGTCGGCAAGGATCCGCACCGGCCGCGCGCCTACCGCTTGCTCCCCGGCCGGGCGGCCGGGCACGGGCCGGAGCACGGCCCGGCGGAGACGGGGACGGCCCATGTGCCGCTCGTCGGACGGATCGCCGCCGGAGCGCCGCTCCTCGCGCACGAGGACACCGAAGAGGTTCTCCCCCTCCCCCGGCGGCTCGTCGGGGACGGCGACCTGTTCGCGCTCACCGTCGTCGGGGACAGCATGACCGGCGCCGCGATCTGCCCCGGGGACGTGATCACCGCCCGCCGGCAGAACACGGCCGAGCACGGCGACATCGTGGTCGCGCTCCTCGGCGAGGAGGCCACCGTCAAGCGCCTCCGGCGCGAGCCCGGCGCCGTCTGGCTGGCGGCCGAGAACCCGGCCTACGCCCCGCTCCCCGCCGAGGACGCCGTCATCCTCGGCAAGGTCGTCGCCGTCCTGCGCACCCTGGTCTAGTCCCCCGCCCGGGCGGGGGCGCATAGCCTGGAGTGCCCCGCCCGACCGGCGGGCCCGACAGGAAGTGAGTACCGTGCACGAGGCGACCGGCCCCGACACCCCCGTCTACATCCGGCTGGTGTCGGAGCGGGGCGACGCCCTCACCGAGGTACGGCGCGCCGCCGCGCACACCCGCCAGGTGGCCGCCGCCGTCCTCGGCCCCGCCCCGGCCGAGGACGGGGCCGCCCGCCCCGTGCCGGGCCCCGCCGCCTGACCGCGGACAACGCCTTCCCCGCCCTACCCGCCCCGGGCGGCAGGGTCAACAGGCCGCCAGCCGCGGGCAGGTGACCCTTCCAGCGACCATCGGCACGATCCGCCCCGGACCGTCCGGACGGTGCGCTACGCTGCCGCTGCGGCAGAACGCACCTGCCAGCCTCCCGGCCCTGGGCACCCACGCGCCCCGGCCAGCGGACAAGGGGCACCGACTCGTGCGCTCGTTCCTGATCACCTGATGGCCCTGTTCCGGCATGGGCGTGGGCATGCCGTGAAGGAGACCGTCATGACCAGGGACAAGAAGCGCAAGAGGTATGTGCGGGCCGTCGCCGAGAGCGCCGGGGACCGCTACGCCCGTACCGCCCGGCTGCTGGCCGGGGTGCGGCCGCCCGGTGCGTTCCAGCTGAAGGAGCTGCTCGCCGAGTGCGTCACCCGCCCGCGGGCGGACATCGACTGGGGCATCAGCTGGGGTGAGGCGGAGGAGGAGTTCGCGTCGCCGGTGTTCACCTCCGATGTACTGGGCGGCCCGGTCCCGTACCAGTCGGTGCTGAAGCTCGCCGGGCTCCTGTCGCAGGAGGGGCCCGATGCCCGGCTGCGGGCGGAGAGGGTGGTCGCGAGGGAGCACGCCGTCGTCGCCGGGCGGGCACGGCGCTTCGAGCTGGGCCTGAACTGGGGCGTCGCTTACGAGCTGTGCGGCGTCTCCGGCTGCCCGCGGCAGCCGGTCGGCTGGATCGGGACCCGGTGCGAGAAGCACCTCGCCGCCTGCGCCCCGGAGGGGACCGTCGACCTGGCCGAGGCGTGGGCGTTCGCCCGGAACGACCAGCACCGCGAACGCCGTGGAGACCCTGCTGTCCTCGAAGGGTCCCCCGAGGCTGATCTCCTGGTCCGGGTGGCCGTCGCCCAGGGCGTGTACGAGCAGGCCGCCTCCGCCCTGCTCCACGGGCTGTTCGAGGACCCGGAGATGATCGACGAGGTGTACTGGGACCCGGACGAGGCCCAGAAGGTGCGGGACTCCATGGACCGTGAGCGCGCCCGGCTCGACGCCGTCGCGGCGGCGGCGGTCCGCCGGATCCGGGAGGAGACCGGCGTCTGCGCCGCCTGCCGCGAGCCCCTCCCGGCCAGTGGTGGTGTCCCCGGCTTCCCGCCCGATCACTGCTCGCGGGAGTGCGTGCCGGCACCGCCCCGCCCCCGGGGGCACCGCCACGCGTGGAGCTTCCCGCCGCGATAGAACACCCGGCGGCGGGCGGGGCC
>NZ_JBHVHF010000267.1:0-11416 GCF_042800315.1 Streptomyces sp. NPDC057638 | reverse complement strand
GGGTACTCCCCGGGGGCCGGTCGCGGTCCGTGTCCAGGGTGAAGGTCTGGATCAGCCAGGACGAGAACGAGCCGGTCACCGCCCCCAGCAGGGCCAGGCCCCCGCCCATCATCACCACCGCCACCGAGCGGCCGCCGAAGGTCACCGGGGTCACATCCCCGTACCCGACCGTCGTCAGGGTGGAGCAGGTCCACCACACCGAGTCCCCGAAGGACCGGATCGTCGCCCCCGGGGCGCCGCGCTCCATCGCGTAGACGGTGAGCGCCCCCGCGAACCCCAGCAGCAGCGAGGAGAGCCCGGCGTAGGTGATCACCCGGGCGTAGAGGGACAGCCGGGGCTGCGCGCGGTGGTGCTGCACCGATTCGTAGAACCGTACGATCCGCAGCGGACGCAGCAGCGGGAGCGCCGCGACCAGCGCGTCCAGCGGATGGCGGCGGACATAGCCGAGACCCTCGCCGCTGAGCCGCCAGGCCATCAGGAAGTCCAGGATGAACAGGGCCCACAGGGCGTAGAGCAGCACCAGGGACAGGTCCCGCCAGCCGGGGCCGAGACCGGGGGCCAGCACCTGCACCGCGTAGCAGCCGAGGAAGATCAGTGAGGCGACGAAGAGCGGCGCCTCGGTGCGCCGCTCCCAGCGCGCCCGCGCGCCGTCGTCGGCGGGCCCGGATTCCTTCATCGCCCCAGCATCGCGGTGGAGGGCGCGGGACGCCCCCGACGACACGATCCGTCCGGGCGAAGCCATATGCTGCTGAGCATGACGAGTGAGCCGGAGCAGCAGATCGGAGTGGGGACGCCCGACGCGTTCCAGCGCCTGTGGACGCCCCACCGGATGGCGTACATCCAGGGGGAGAACAAGCCGAGCGGACCCGAGGCGGGCGATGGCTGTCCGTTCTGCTCCATCCCCGCCAAGTCCGACGAGGACGGGCTCGTGATCGCGCGCGGCTCACGGGTCTACGCGGTGCTCAACCTCTACCCGTACAACGGCGGCCATCTGATGGTGGTCCCCTTCCGGCATGTCGCCGACTACACCGAGCTGGACGAGGCGGAGACCGCCGAGCTGGCGGACTTCACCAAGCGCGCGATGGCGGCGCTGCGGGCCGCCTCCGGCGCGCACGGCTTCAACATCGGGATGAACCAGGGCGCGGCGGCGGGGGCCGGGATCGCCGCCCATCTCCACCAGCACATCGTGCCGCGCTGGGGCGGTGACACCAACTTCATGCCGGTCGTCGCCCACACCAAGGTCCTGCCGCAACTGCTCGCCGACACCCGGGCGATGCTGGCCGCCGCCTGGCCGGCGGTGTAGCCGGGGCCGTACGGAGGAGGGCCGGGCGATGACCCACCCGATCGCGGGTGCGTGACCGCCCGGCCCTCTCGTACTCCGGTCAGATCTCGTAGAGGTCGGCCTTGGAGAGGGACGGGTCCTGGATGGCGCCGCTGACCGCCATGGAGCGGCTGCTGAAGCGGGCGATGTCGACGCCGTTGTCGTCGAGGATCTTCATCGCCGCGGCGTGGGCCGCGCGCAGGACCGGGGTGGCGGCGCGCATCGCGTCGTCCGCCATGAACCGGCTGCCCCAGGGCTTCTCGGCCCAGACATGGCGCAGTCCGAACGGCTCGGGGAGCACCAGTTTGCCGCCGAGGAAGTCCAGCAGCGGGGGATACCAGGTCAGGGGCGCGCGGACGGCGAGCCGGACCACCTCGGGGGCCTCGATCAGGGGCAGGTTACGGGTGCGGGTCTCCCAGAAGCGGACGGTCTTGGCGACCGTCACCGTCTTCGGCGAGGACTTGGCCATGAACAGGCCGTGCACCGGGCCGAGGGCATGGCCGGTGACCTCGATACGCAGGGTCTCGTGGAGCACCGTGACCGTGATCATCATGGTGATCACCAGCTGGCCGTCCCAGAGGACGAACTGCACGCCCAGATAGTGGCGGTCGCCCTTGCCGAACTGCTGGTGGTTGCAGATCCGCTGTATCTCATGGCTCTTGACCTGGAAGGACTCCACGACATCGCCCTCGGGGCGGCTCACCGAGCCCGCGCCCGCGCCGACCGAGGAGATCACCCAGTGCTTGACCTGGGGAGGGGTGAAACCACCGGAATTCAGCGGGCCGCGCTCCAGCAGCTTCAGCCGGTCGTGGATCGCGCGGGCCACGTCCCAGCTGCGGAACTGGTTGATCTCCTTGCCCGGGGTCTTGGAGACCATCTCCTCGGCCATGGACCAGCTGCCCCAGCGGGTGCCCATCCCGAGTATGCCCTTGTGGCCCGCGTAGAAGGCGCTGTTGGCGTGCTGCTCGGCGGTGAGCTTGTTCAGGGCGTCGCGCAGCTCGTCCCGGCCGACCGCGTCGGGCACCTTGGCGGCGATCCCGCCGCCGGAAAGCAGCCCGTCCCACCGGGAGCGCAGGTCCTTGGCGGTGGACTCGGCGACCCGCCGGGCCAGGAACCAGCCGATGACGGGGACGACGAGCATGGCCCGCAGATAGTTGGGCCAGAAGCCCGCGAGCGGCAGTTTGATCAGCACGATCAGGGCGAGTCCGCAGATGGCGAGGAGCAGCAGGATCCCGCCGAGCCCCGCCGACTTGTTCTGCGCGCCCGCCAGGGTGCGCCGCAACTGGAAGACGGCCATCCAGAACAGCAGTCCTGGCAGGAAGAGCACGCCACAGACGACGGTGATGATCGTCAGGCGCAGATCGCGCTCACGGCGGATGCGGTTGGCGGCCAGACAGTGCTCCGCCACCGTCCGGGGCTCCATGCCGAACGACTGGATCAGCGCGTTCCGTCCGCCGCCGAGGGTGCGGACCTGGACCGCGCGGGCGAACGCCTCGCCCAGATTGGGCTCGAAGAGGCTGAACCTCCCCTTGGTCACCTCGGACTTGTACCACTCGCTGTTGGCGTCGAGGATCGTGGCGACCGGGCTGTCGCGGTACGCGGCCGAGGCCAGCGCGTGCGTCGCCGCGGTCTGTCCCGCGGATCCCGTGATCGGGACCTGCGCACCGGGACTGAAGTCGAACCCATCACTCGTCACTGCCGCCCCTATCGCCGCGTCGCCTTCCGCTCTGCGGCCCAATTCCCCGCTACCGCGCCCGGCACACCTGCTGAACTGGGCACCTCAGCGTATCCGGGGCACGGTGTCCGCGTCAGGTGACCGGGAACGGGCGGGGTGGTGAGCGGATGCGATGGCCGGATCCGGCGAGCGGCGCGGAACGGGCGCTCGGGGGGCGCGTATGCGGTGGCGAGGGGATGCGGTCTGGAAGGCGACCGGGGGCCGCACGTGGTGTCGGTGGTGGTGTCGGTCGATCCGCTGTGGGGGCCTGGTGTCCGGTGCGCGGCGCCGTCCCGGTCGCGTGGTACGGGAGTTGGGGTCGGCCGCGCGGTACATGCCGTCTGTCCGGTGGCACGGGCGCCGGGCGTGCCGTCGCGGTGGGGCACCCCGAGAAACCACGGGGGAGGGCCACCGCCGCGACGGCGGGCGGTGTCATCCGTACCGCCACGAAGGGAAGATGACGGTACGTCAGGGAAATTCCCCCGCGCCTCAGTCCTTCCCGTTCCCCTCCCGCACCTTCTCGGCGACATGGGCCGGCATCGGCTCATGGCGGGCGTAGACACGGCTGAAGTGGCCCGTGCCGTGGGAGAGGGAGCGCAGGTCGATCGCGTACCGGCCGATCTCGATCTCGGGGACCTCGGCGCGGACCAGGGTGCGACCGCCGGAGAACTGCTCGGTGCCCACGACCCGGCCGCGGCGGCCGGAGAGGTCGCTCATCACCGGGCCGACGTACCCGTCCGGAACGAGCACCCGGACCTCGGAGACCGGCTCCAGCAGATGGATCGGGGCCTCCGCCGCGGCCTCCCGCAGCGCGAGCGCGCCCGCCGTCTGGAACGCGGCGTCGGAGGAGTCCACCGAGTGGGCCTTCCCGTCGCGGAGGGTGACCCGGATGTCGACCAGCGGATAGCCCGCCGCGACCCCGCGCGCGGCCTGGGCCCGGACCCCCTTCTCCACCGAGGGGATGAACTGGCGGGGCACCGCGCCACCGACCACCTTGTCGACGAACTCGATCCCGGAGCCCGCGGGCAGCGGCTCCACCTCGATCTCACAGATCGCGTACTGGCCGTGGCCGCCGGACTGCTTCACATGGCGGCCCCGGCCGGGCGCGGGCTCCCCGAAGGTCTCGCGCAGCGACACCTTGTGCGGGACGACGTCCACCTGGACGCCGTAGCGGTTGCGCAGCCGCTCCAGGGCGACATCGGCGTGGGCCTCGCCCAGACACCACAGGACCACCTGGTGGGTGGCCTGGTTCTGTTCCAGCCGCATGGTCGGGTCCTCGGCGACCAGCCGGGCCAGGCCCTGGGAGAGCTTGTCCTCGTCCGCCTTGCTATGGGCCTGGATGGCCAGCGGAAGCAGTGGGTCCGGCATGGTCCACGGCTCCATCAGCAGCGGATCGTCCTTGGCGGAGAGGGTGTCACCGGTCTCCGCCCGGGAGAGTTTGGCGACACAGGCGAGATCGCCCGCG
The DNA here is from genome assembly GCF_042800315.1 of Streptomyces sp. NPDC057638. Lineage (NCBI taxonomy): Bacteria > Bacillati > Actinomycetota > Actinomycetes > Kitasatosporales > Streptomycetaceae > Streptomyces > Streptomyces sp. NPDC057638. The sequence goes on along the minus strand of NZ_JBHVHF010000267.1, from coordinate 6,916 downwards.
AAGACCTGGCCGACCGGGCGCTGCTGCTTGCCGAAGGGAACGGAGAGCGCGCCGACGCGCTCGTCGACGTCGTGGTCCTCATGGCCGCGGTCGGCCAGGCCATGGCCCGAGACATGGATGGTCTCGTCGGGGCGCAGGGTGCCCGAGAAGACCCGCACCAGGGAGATCCGGCCGACATACGGGTCCGAGGTCGTCTTGACCACCTCGGCCACCAGCGGACCGGTGGGGTCACAGCTGACCGGGGGCCGGGCCGCGCCCTGCGGAGTGGTGACGACGGGCGGCTCGTGCTCCAGCGGGGTGGGGAAGCCGCCGGTGATCAGCTCCAGCAGCTCCACCGTGCCCAGGCCCTGGCGGGCGCCGTCGGTGGCGGGCGCGGCGGCGAGCACCGGATGGAAGGTGCCGCGCGCCACCGCCGTCTCCAGGTCCTCGATCAGGGTCTTGACGTCCAGCTCCTCGCCGCCGAGGTAGCGGTCCATCAGGGTCTCGTCCTCGCTCTCGGCGATGATCCCCTCGATCAGCCGGTTGCGCGCCTCCTCGATGAGCGCGGACTGCTCGGCGTCCGGCGTCACCTCCTTCCGCTCGCCGGAGGAGTAGTCGAAGATCCGCTGGGAGAGCAGTCCGACCAGTCCGGTGACGGGGGCGTGGCCGTCGGCTCCCGCCGGACCGTACTGCGGGAGGTAGAGGGGGAGGACCGCGGACGTGTGTGTGACGTCCCCGCCGCCGAAGACCTCGCCGCAGACCCGGGTCAGCTCCTCGTACCCGGTACGGGCGGTCTCCAGATGGGTGACGACGATGGCGCGGGGCATGCCGACGGCGGCGCACTCCTCCCAGACCATCCGGGTGGCGCCCGCGACGGCGCTGGGCTCCTGCGCGGCCGAGACGACGAAGAGGGCCGCGTCCGCCGCTCGCAGACCGGCCCTCAGTTCCCCGACGAAGTCGGCGTACCCGGGGGTGTCCAGGATATTGATCTTGAAGCCGTCCCATTCGAGGGGGACCAGCGAGAGCTGGATGGAGCGTTGCTGGCGGTGCTCGATGTCGTCGTAGTCGGAGACCGTGGCGCCGTCCTCGACCCGGCCCGCCCGGTTGACCGCGCCCGCGGCCAGGGCCAGGGCCTCCACCAGGGTGGTCTTCCCGGATCCGCTGTGGCCGACCAGCACCACGTTCCGTACGGATGCGGGCCGGTCGGCCGTTGTCGCCCTGCCGGCGGCTCCGGGGTGGGTGCTCGCCTTGTCGCCCATGATGTGCCTCCCGATCGATCGCGTCGACGGCGTGAGGTGAGGGGGCGGCCGCGGGCGCGGGGAAACCGGGGCGGCCTCCGGACACCGTCCGGCGGCGGCTCCGGGGGAGCCCGCGGTCGTCTTCCGAGCTTTCCACTCCCATCAGGGCGCGTCCATACGTCGTACTCCGGCCGCGCTGCCGTACGGCCGGAGCGTGTCGCCGTGCGCGCGGGCCGCGGTGGGCGCCGTGGCGGCGGGGGTGTCGTGCGTCGCTTATGTGGTGTGTGCGAGGCAAAGGTCGCGTGGTTCGGTCGTGCCGGGGGTGGTGGGTGCCGAGGGTGGCGTGTCCCGGCCGTGCCCAGGGTCGCGTGGTTCGGTCGTGTCCAGGGTGGTGGGTTCCGAGGGGCTCAGGAGTGGTGGCGCGGGCCGGTCGTGTCCAGGGCGGTGTGTGGCGGTCGTGCCGGGGGTGGCGTGTCCCGGTCGTGTCCAGGGTGCCGCGTGCCGGTCGTGCCCGAGGTCGCGCCGGTCGGTCGTAGCTGCCGGTCGTGGCTGTCGGTCGCGCAGGAGCACGCGTTCCTGGGCCCCGGCCCGCCCGTGCCACCGGTCCGCCCGGCACCCGACGGCCGGGTCCCAGCGGTGGCGCGGCCCCGGCCTGGCTACGATGGGGCGGCCGGTGGCCGATGGGGCCACACGGCTGAGCCAAACCTCGGGAAGGCCATGCTGAACAAGTACGCGCGTGCATTCTTCACGCGTGTCCTCACACCGTTCGCCGCGTTTCTGCTCCGCCGCGGGGTGAGCCCCGACGCCGTGACGCTCGTCGGCACGGCCGGGGTGATGGCGGGCGCGCTGGTCTTCTTCCCCCGGGGAGAGTTCTTCTGGGGCACGATCGTCATCACCCTCTTCGTCTTCTCCGACCTGATCGACGGCAACATGGCCCGTCAGGCGGGGATCTCCAGCCGCTGGGGCGCCTTCCTCGACTCCACGCTGGACCGGGTCGCGGACGGCGCGATCTTCGGCGGCTTCGCCCTCTGGTACGCGGGGGCCGGCGACAACAACATGCTCTGCGCCGTGTCGATCTTCTGTCTGGCCAGTGGCCAGGTCGTGTCGTACACCAAGGCGCGCGGCGAGGCCATCGGTCTGCCGGTCGCGGTCAACGGGCTGGTGGAGCGGGCGGAACGACTGGTGATCTCGCTGGTGGCGGCCGGGCTCGCCGGGCTGTCGGCCTTCGGGGTGCCCGGGGTCGAGGTCCTGCTGCCGATCGCCCTGTGGATCGTCGCCGTGGGCTCCGCCGTGACGCTGGCGCAGCGCGTCGTCACCGTACGCCGGGAGTCCGCCGAGGCGGACGCGGCGGCCAAGAGCGAGGCCGAGGCGACATGACGCGCGAGCGGTTCGCGGACCGATTCACCGACGGGCTCTACGGCGTGGGCTGGAGCGCGGTGCGCCATCTGCCCGAACCCGCCGCCGCCGCGCTCGGCCGCACGGTCGCGGACGTGGCCTGGAAGCGGCGCGGCACGGGGGTGCTCCGGCTGGAGGCCAACCTCGCCCGGGTGGTGCCGGACGCCGATCCGGCGAGGCTCGCCGCGCTGTCGAAGGCCGGAATGCGCTCGTATATGCGGTACTGGATGGAGTCCTTCCGGCTGCCGTCCTGGAGCGCCGACCGGATCCGCGACAACGTGGAGATCAAGGACTACCACCATCTGACCGACACCCTGGACGCGGGCCGCGGTGTCGTCGTCGCCCTGCCGCACCTGGCCAACTGGGATCTCGCCGGGGCCTGGCTGGCCCGGGTGCTGGACATCCCCTTCACCACCGTCGCCGAGCGGCTGAGGCCGGAGTCGCTCTACGACCGGTTCGTGGCCTACCGCGAGAGCCTCGGCATGGAGGTCCTGCCGCACGCGGGCGGCTCCGCCTTCGGCACCCTGGCCCGGCGGCTGCGCGCGGGCGGGGTGGTCTGTCTGGTCGCCGACCGTGATCTGTCCGCCTCCGGCGTCGAGGTCGACTACTTCGGCGAGCGGACCCGGATGCCCGCGGGACCGGCGATGCTCGCCCAGCGGACCGGCGCGGCACTGCTGCCGGTCACGCTCTGGTACGGGCCCGAACCACGGTTGTACGGACGGATCCACCCTGAGGTGGAGGTGCCCGCGACAGGTGACCGGGCCGCTATGACGTCCTCCATGACACAGGCACTCGCGGACGTGTTCGCGGCCGGGGTCGCCGAGCACCCGGAGGACTGGCACATGTTGCAACGACTGTGGCTCGCGGATCTGGAGCCCGGCGGACCGGAGCGGGCCGCGCGAGCGGGCCTGGACGGGGACTCCCCGGAGGGCGGCACCGTCCGGACGCCGGAGGCGCCGAAGCCGGGGGAGCGGACATGAGGATCGGCATCGTCTGCCCCTACTCCTGGGACGTCCCGGGCGGGGTCCAGTTCCACATCAGGGACCTGGCGGACCATCTCATCCGGCGGGGGCACGAGGTCTCCGTGCTCGCCCCGGCCGACGACGACACCCCGCTGCCGCCGTATGTGGTCTCGGCGGGACGGGCCGTGCCCGTCCCGTACAACGGCTCCGTCGCCCGGCTGAACTTCGGCTTCCTCTCGGCCGCGCGGGTACGGCGCTGGCTCCACGAGGGCACCTTCGACGTCATCCACATCCACGAGCCCGCCTCGCCCTCGCTGGGGCTGCTCAGCTGCTGGGCGGCGCAGGGGCCGATCGTGGCCACCTTCCACACCTCCAACCCCCGCTCCCGGGCCATGATCGCCGCGTATCCGATCCTCCAGCCCGCGCTGGAGAAGATCAGCGCGCGGATCGCGGTCAGCGAGTACGCGCGGCGCACCCTCGTCGAACACCTCGGCGGGGACGCGGTCGTCATTCCCAACGGCGTCGACGTCGGCTTCTTCGAGAAGGCCGAGCCGAAGGCGGAGTGGCAGGGCGGCACCATCGGCTTCATCGGCCGGATCGACGAACCCCGCAAGGGGCTGCCCGTGCTGATGCGCGCGCTGCCCGCGATCCTCGCGGAGCGGCCGGGGACCCGGCTGCTGGTCGCCGGGCGCGGTGACGAGGAGGAGGCGGTCGCCACGCTGCCCGCCGAGATGCGGCGGAACGTCGAGTTCCTGGGCATGGTCAGCGACGAGGACAAGGCGCGGCTGCTGCGCAGTGTCGATGTCTACGTCGCGCCCAACACCGGCGGTGAGAGCTTCGGGATCATCCTGGTGGAGGCGATGTCGGCGGGCGCGCCCGTGCTCGCCAGCGATCTGGACGCCTTCGCCCAGGTCCTCGACCAGGGCGCGGCGGGCGAGCTGTTCGCCAACGAGGACGCGGACGCGCTGGCGAGCGCGGCCCTGCGGCTCATGGACGACCCCGCGCGGCGTGACGAACTGCGGCGGCGGGGGAGCGCGCACGTGCGGCGCTTCGACTGGTCGACGGTGGGGGCGGACATCCTCGCCGTGTACGAGACGGTGACGGACGGCGCCGCCTCGGTGGCGGCGGACGAGCGCTCGGGGCTGCGGGCGCGGTTCGGACTGGCGCGCGGCTGACGCGTCGCCCACGAAGGCGCGCGCGACCAGGGTGCTCGGTTCCCGACGGCGGGTGAGCGCGGGGCGCGCGCCCGCGTGGGGCCCATGCCGCCGACCTGGGGCGCGGGCCGTACCCGGGCATAGCGCTGGGGGATCATGGGGGCGTGCGGCCCGGTAGCCTTCCCGGCGTGACCGCAACTCTCATCTGGGTCCTCGTCGCCCTGCTGCTCATCGGCATGTACCTCAGCTGGACCGCCGGGAGACTCGACCGCCTCCACACCCGGATCGACGCGGCCCGCGCCGCCCTGGACGCGCAACTCTTGCGACGCGCCTCGGTCACCCAGGAACTGGCCACCGCCGGTGTGCTCGATCCGGCGGCGTCGATCGTGCTGTACGAGGCGGCACACGCCGCGCGCCAGGCCGAGGAGGAGCAGCGGGAGGTCGCCGAGAGCGAGTTGAGCGCGGCGCTTCGGGCGGTCTTCGGGGAGCCGGCGCAGGTCGAGGCCGTCCGCGAGGTGCCCGGCGGGGAGGACGCCACGACGGAGCTGGCGCAGGCGGTGCGCCGGGTGCCGATGGCGCGGCGGTTCCACAACGACTCGGTGCGGGCGGCCCGGGCGCTGCGGCGGCACCGGAAGGTGCGGTGGTTCCGGCTGGCCGGACACGCGCCGTTCCCCCTCGCCTTCGAGATGGACGACGAACCGCCGGTGGCGCTGGCGGACCGGCCCGCGGCCTGAACCCCGGGTGTCCGGCCCCTCGCGCCACGGCCCGTGACGTCCCGGGGTACCGGTGCCCAGGAGGTGGCGCGCGGTACCGACCTCCCGACGCGGTACCGATCCCCAGCGGATACGGAGGACGGGTACGGACGTGCGCGGAGGGACCGACCGGGACGCGCGCGGAGCGAGGTACCCGGGGCCGAGCCGGGAAGGGGATACGGCCCGCCCGCCGCACGGCCCGCCCGCCACCGGCGCCGGCCTCGTGATCCGAGCGCCCCGCTCCGGATCCCCCGGTGCGGCCCTCGCGCGGGTGCCGCACCCCCCGCCGACACCCACGCGTCCCGGTCCACGCTTTGAGCGCTGGTCGAAAACGATCCACCGCCTTGTCATTGGCCCTTGATGTGGCCTGGTCGGGAAGGGTTCCATCGGGGTCGCAGTGGCCCTCCGGCAGCACCGCCGCTGGGTCGCCCCCCATCCCGTCACCCCAGTGAGGTCTCCGTGTCCAGCACGCTCTCCCCCCAGTCGGCCGACGCCCCCCGCACCGGCACCGCCCGCGTCAAGCGCGGCATGGCCGAGCAGCTCAAGGGCGGCGTCATCATGGATGTGGTCAACGCCGAGCAGGCCAAGATCGCCGAGGACGCCGGCGCGGTCGCCGTCATGGCGCTGGAGCGGGTCCCGGCCGACATCCGCAAGGACGGCGGGGTCGCGCGGATGTCCGACCCGAACATGATCGAGGAGATCATCGAGGCCGTCTCCATCCCCGTGATGGCCAAGTCCCGGATCGGTCACTTCGTCGAGGCGCAGGTCCTCCAGTCGCTCGGAGTCGACTACATCGACGAGTCCGAGGTGCTCACCCCGGCCGACGAGGTCAACCACTCCGACAAGTGGTCCTTCACCACCCCCTTCGTCTGTGGCGCCACCAACCTGGGCGAGGCCCTGCGCCGGATCGCCGAGGGCGCGGCCATGATCCGCTCCAAGGGCGAGGCCGGCACCGGCAACGTCGTCGAGGCCGTCCGCCATCTGCGTCAGATCAAGAACGAGATCGCCCAGCTCCGCGGCTACGACCACCACGAGCTGTACGCGGCGGCCAAGGAGCTGCGCGCCCCCTACGAGCTGGTCAAGGAGATCGCCGAGCTGGGCAAGCTGCCGGTCGTCCTCTTCTCCGCCGGTGGTGTGGCCACCCCGGCCGACGCCGCGCTGATGCGCCAGCTCGGCGCCGAGGGTGTCTTCGTCGGCTCCGGCATCTTCAAGTCCGGTGACCCGGCCAAGCGCGCCGCCGCCATCGTGAAGGCCACCACCTTCTTCGACGACCCGAAGATCATCGCGGACGCCTCCCGCAACCTCGGCGAGGCCATGGTCGGCATCAACTGCGACACCCTGCCCGAGTCCGAGCGCTACGCCAGCCGGGGCTGGTGATGACGGATTCCGCCGCTCCCGTGGTCGGCGTGCTGGCCCTCCAGGGCGACGTACGGGAG
>NZ_JBHVHF010000266.1:0-11462 GCF_042800315.1 Streptomyces sp. NPDC057638 | reverse complement strand
CGCTTTAGCCGAGATTCTCAGGATCGACGTGCTCAGCCGCTCGTTCCTCGCGGCTTCCGCGCGACTCACCTGAGATCCCCCAGGCCTGCGCCTGGGGGTGCCCCCAGACGCGCCCCTTCGGCTCAGAACCGACCTCGGGTAGGTCGAGTCCTCACACGGAGCTACTCACCGGCAGAGCCCCTTGAGCGGATCCGGTGGCGAAACTCCCTCGCGGAGTCCGGGGGTGCGCGTCCTTCGCCCGTCGACAACGGTCACGGTCACACACACCGTCACCACGGCAGCCGGGGGTCAGCGGGCACGTTCGGGGGGTGCAGGGTCGCCCCCGCAGGGAGGAGCGGGACAACCCGGCCTCACGCGACAGGAAGGCCTCGTCCGCCGCTCCCGAGGAGGTGAGCCCGGAGGCCACCGAACCCCGCACACGAAAGACAGCGGCAGCGACAGACACCGCGCCCGCGGACCGTGTACGACGGAGCACACGGACACCCTTCCCGGCCGCACAGGCCGTCGGCACGCGGACAACGGCGACCGGCCCGAGGCGGGCCGACGGACACGGACACCCAGGTCCTGCGGGCAGCGGGCGCAACGCTGAGCGCCCGCAACAAGAGAGAGGGGGACGTCGGTACAGGGCGCGGTCCCCTCCTGTGAAGCCGCGCCCGGCATCGACGTCCCCCGGTTCTCCCGCAAGGGTCACGCGCCCGTGATGACCTCCGCCGCCGCCCGGCCGCAGACCGGCGCCGCGCCGTACGTGGCGATGTGCAGCGCGCCCGAGGGGGCCGCCTGGGGGACGCCCATCTCGACCACGATCGTGTCGGGGCGGGCGGTCAGGAGGGCCTGGAGCGTCTGGGACATCCACGGGTGGCGGTGCTGGTCGCGGACGACCGCGACCGTGCGGCGCTCACCGGCCGCGCCGAGGATGCGGGTGGCCAGCGCGGCCACGCCCTCGTCCTCGGCCCGTCCGGCGGGGTGGGTCTCGCCGTCCGTGCCGGGGAGGAGCTCGGTCAGGGCACCCAGGACGCCCCAGGGGGTGGCGTCTCCGGCGGCGATGTTCGCCTCCGGCGAGAAGGTGGCCACATGGACCGCGCCGCTGACCGGGGTGTGGTGGGCGGCCCGGGTGACGGTCAGCGCGCGCCGGGCGGCGTCGAGGCCGACCGCCGGGTCGGGGGCGCGCCGGGCGTCGGGCCGCGCCTGGGCGGTGGACCAGGCCCCGAGGGCCCGTACCCGCCCGGCCGCGTCGGCGAGCCGCTCCTCGCTGAGTTCGCCCTCACGCACCGCGCGGACGATGGCTTCGACCAGTTCGGTCACGAAGTCCTCGCCGTCGGGGCCACCGCCGGTGCAGATGGCGTCCGCGCCGGCCGCGAGCGCCATGACCGTGCCCCGGGCGATCCCGTAGGTCTGGGCGATGGCACCCATGTCGATACCGTCGGTGACGATGAGCCCCTCGAAGCCGAGGCCGCCTTCGGCGCGCGGGGCGCGCAGGAGTCCGTTGAGGACCTTCTGGCTGAGGGTCGCCGGGTACTCGGCGTCCAGCGCCGGGGTGACGATATGGGCCGTCATCACGGCCTTGACGCCCTGGTCGACGGCGGCCTGGAAGGGGACGAGGTCCCGCTCCCGCAGGACCGCCTCGCCGACCTCGATGGTCGGCAGCCCGAAGTGGGAGTCGGTGGCCGTGTCCCCGTGGCCGGGGAAGTGCTTGGCGCAGGCGGCGACGCCGACGGACTGGAGCCCGTCCACCCAGGCCGCCGTGTGGCGGGCGCAGAGCGCCGGGTCGGCGCCGAAGGCCCGTACCCCGATGACGGGGTTGTCGGGGTTGGCGTTGACGTCGGCGTCGGGCGCCCAGTTGAAGTTGACGCCGCACGCGGCGAGCGAGTGCGCCAGTTCCCGGGCGACCGCGCGGGTCACGTCCGGGTCGTCGACCGTGCCGAGGGCGAGGTTGCCCGGCCAGGAGGAGCCGTCGACGACCTCCAGGCGGGTGACGTCGCCGCCCTCCTCGTCGATGGCGACGAGGATGTCCGGGTTCTCCTTGCGGAGTTCCGCGGTGAGGGCGGCCACCTGCTCGGGGGTCTGGCAGTTCCGTCCGTACAGGGCGACGGAGGCGAGGCCCTCGGCGATGGAACGCCGGACCCACTCGGGGGCGGTCGCTCCGGCGAAGCCGGGCTGGAGGACGGCGAGGGCGTCGGCGTGGAGCTGGTCCCGGGGAATCTGGGAACTCATCGGGTCATCCCTTCACGGCGCCGTCGGTCAGCCCGCTGACGGCCCTGCGCTGGAGGAAGACGAAGAGGATGAGGACCGGGATCGCGAAGAGCGTGGAGGCGGCCATGGTGGCGCCCCAGTCGTCGCCGAAGTTGCTGCGGAAGCTGGCGAGCCACACCGGCAGGGTCTGGAACTCGGATTCCTTGTTGAGCACCAGCACCATCGCGAACTCGTTCCACGCGGTGATGAAGCCGAACATCGAGGTCGACATCAGTCCGGGCGCCAGCAGCGGCAGGATCACCCTGCGGAACGCCTGGCCACGGGTGCAGCCGTCCACCATGGCCGACTCTTCGAGCTCCCTGGGGACCGCCGCGACGAAGCCGCGCAGGGTCAGCAGGGTGAAGGGAAGGATCATCACCATGTAGAAGAGGGTCAGCGGCACCAGGCTGTTCAGCATGTCGGCGTCGCGGACGATCATGTAGATCGCGATGACCATGACTTCCCAGGGGGCCATCTGCGCCATCATGAAGGCGACGATGAAGCCCCGGCGGCCCTTGAAGCGCATGCGGGCCAGGGCGAAGGACGCCGCGAGTCCGATGATCAGCGAGAAGATCACCGCGAGCACGGTGACGGTGACGGAGTTCCGGACCAGCGTCCAGAAGTTGTCCGCCTCGAAGGCCGTCTTGAAGTGTTCGAGCGTCGGAGCGGTCGGGAACCAGACCGGGCTCTCCGAGATGATGTCCGGCGTCTTCTTGAACGACGTCGCGAACATCCAGTAGACGGGGAAGACCGAGACGATGATCAGCAGGACTGCCGTGACGTTGGGCCAGCTGCGGCCGAGCAGGGAGCGCTTCATCGCCCGTCCTCCTCTTGCTTGAGAACGATCCGGAGGTAGTACGCCGTCAGGATCAGCATGAGCACGATGGTCAGCATGGCGATGGCGGAGCCCATGCCGTAGTGCTGGTTGCCGATGCCCTCGATGTAGGCGTAGACAGGGAGGATCTCGGTGAGCCGGTCCGGACCGCCCTGGTTGATCGTGTAGACCTGCACGAACGCCTTGAAGACCCAGATGATCTCCAGGAACGTCGTGGCGTAGAGGAAGGGGCGCAGGAAGGGCATGGTGACCGAGGTGAAGCTCTTCCAGGCGTTGGCGCCGTCGAGCGACGCGGCCTCGTAGAGCTCCTTGGGGATGGTCGTCGTCGCCGCGTAGAGGTTGATCGCCACGAACGGGATCGACTGCCACACGATCAGCAGCGTGACCACGAAGAAGGTGGAGAACTGGGTCCCCATCCAGTTGTAGTCGGCCATCCCGTCGAAGCCGAGCTGGACCAGGACCCAGTTGACGACTCCGAACCGCTGGGCGAAGAGCCACTGGTAGACGGTGGTGGAGGCGACGACCGGCATGGCCCAGGCGAGGACCAGACCGACCAGCAGGGCGACCCGCATCCGCTTGCCCAGGCGGGCCAGCAGCAGGCCGACCAGGGTGCCCAGGATCATGATCAGGACGACATTGACGGCCATGAAGACGATGGACCGGCCGGTGACCCGCCAGAAGTCCGAGCCGGTCAGGACGTCTCTGTAGTTGTCGATCCCGTTCCACTCGGTGAGGTGCTGGATCAGCTGCCTCATATTGAGGTTCTGGAACGACAGGATCCCGTTGTTGATCAGCGGCCAGCCCAGGAACACCAGGGTGGCCACGACCGCGGGCAGCATCAGCAGATAGGGCGCCAGCGCCCCGATTCTCCCTGCCGCGGGGGGTTTACCTGGTCCCTCACCGGTCCGCGGAGGGACCGCCGTCGGGCCGGAAGGCGGCCTTTCGGTCTGCACGGTCATGCGCTTGCCATCTCTTCCTAGGCGCTATGGGGAGGCAAAAAAGCGGTTGGGCACAGAGGCGAACCGGGGACGGGCTCTCGCTGAGCCCGCCCCCGGTCTTCTGTGCCTTACTGCTTCTGCGCGAGGCGCTTGTTGAACTCGCCCTCGACCTGCTTGGCCGCATCGGCCGGGCTCTTCCCGTTCAGGACCGCCGTCAGGTAGGTCTTGATCGGGTTAGGCGCGTTCTCCACCGCGGCCCACTCGGGGATCAGCGGGGTGGTGCCACCCTGCGCGGCCGACGGGGCGGCGGCCTCGGCGACCGGGTTGCCCTTGAGGTTGACGTTCAGCGACTCCTTGTTCGGGATGACGCCGTTGACCTTGGCGAGCTCACCCTCGTACTTGTCGGAGAGGGCCAGCTTCAGGAACTCCTTGGCGAGCGCCTTGTTCTTGCTGCCCTCGGCGACGGCGAGGTTGGAGCCACCGAGGAAGACACCCTCGGGCTTGTCGGCGGTCTCACCGGGGATGGTGAAGTAGCCGATCTCCTTCTCGATGGCCGGGTTGGCCTTGATCGCCGTGGCGGCTTCCCAGCCCATGCCGATGAAGGCGCCGGTCTTGCCCTTGGCGAAGATGTCGGCCTGCTGCGGAGTGGCCTCGTCCTTGTCCTTGGGCGCCTTGGAGTAGGACTGGAGCTGCTTGTACAGCTCGGCGGCGGCGGCGACCTTCGGGTCACCCAGGTTGGAGACCCACTTGTCGCCGTCCTTCTTCACCAGCTCGGCACCCTGGCCGATGGTGAGGCCGACGAAGTGGTACCAGTTCTGGCCGGGCAGGTAGATCGGCTCGGCCTTGCCCTTGGCCTTGATCTTGTCCAGGGCGGCGATGAACTCGGCGCGCGTCTTCGGCGGCGCGGCGATACCGGCCTCCTTGAAGACGGACTTGTTGTAGAGCACCACGCGGTTGGCGAAGTACCACGGGGCGGCGTACTGCACACCGTCGACGACCGAGGCCTTGTTGAGGTTCTCGGCCCAGTCGGCGCCGATCTCCTTCTTGAGGTCGCTCAGGTCGGCGAGACCGCCGGTCTTGGCGTAGGAGGGGGTCTGGGTGTTGCCGATCTCGAAGACGTCGGGCGGGTTCTCCTCGGAGAGCGCCGTCGTCAGCTTCTGCATGATGCCGTTCCACGCCTGCTCTTCGAACTTGAGCTTGGCGCCGGTCTTCTGCTCGAACTCGGCGGTCAGGTCGGCGAGCCACTTGTCCGGGGTGGAGCCGTCCATCGCCCAGAGCGTGAGGGTCTTGCCCTTGAAGCTCTCCGGGCCCCCCTTGTCCCCGCTGTCCGAGTTATCATCCTTACCACCACCGCACGCGGCAATGCTGATCATCATGCCCGCGACACCGATCGCCGCGATGAGCTTGCGCTTCACGCCACCCTCCTCAGGGATGTCTGCAACCCCCCTGCCCACCGCGAAGCTGATGCCTAGTGACACTCGTACCGCAGAGCTGAAGCTAGTGACGCTCGTGGGGCTGGGAACCGGCCTTTAGTGGTTTAGACCAGTACCCGGAGCTTGGCCTAGACCTTTATGGCTGTCAAGACTCGGTCAGAAGCCCCAACCCGTCCGTTACCAGACCGACATCTGACCCCTGAGTAGAGCCGTTCCGGGCCGGGCATTCCTTCTCATCCGTTTCTCTCACACCACTGGATCGCCCCTGTATCGGGGGGTACGGAATCCCTCCATTCCGGACCACCGCCGATCCCTCCGAGGGCCTTCGCCAAGGCCATGACCGGGGCCATCTCCGGCGGCGTCTCCGGGGCCGCCGCTCGGGGGGCTTCACCCGGGAACCCCCGCCCGCCCCGCGCCCCCGCGCTGGCGTCCGCGCGCCCCTCCCCCCGTACACCCTCCTTATCTCATCCACCCGTACGCTGTGGTCACAACGGCCCTTCGGCGCTCCCTCCCGACCCTTCCTCCGGCACCTCTCGGCCCCTTCGGCCCCTACTCCGGCCTCTGACCAGCGGCGGGCCCCGTGCGGGGCCCGGAGCAACATGGGGCTATGGACTAGACCAGACCTGGTGGCCTCGGTGTATAAGAGGGTCACTCGTGCTCGTTGCCCGTCCGGGCACTCAACCCAGGGACGCCTTCGGGCCGCCCCGTGCCACGATCAGCGTCTAGTCAATGGAGGAAGCGGTGACGGCAGCAGCACAGCAGCCCGGCAGGCAGGGCCTGGCCCAGGGCGCGGACGGCACCGAGAGCCCGGGCGCGCTGATCGGCCGCACCTCGCGCGTTCCCAAGTACTACCGTCTCAAGCGCCATCTGCTGGAGATGACCGAAACCCTTCCCCCGGGAACACCGGTCCCGCCGGAGCGCACCCTCGCCGCCGAGTTCGACACCTCGCGCACCACGGTCCGCCAGGCCCTCCAGGAACTGGTCGTCGAGGGCCGTCTGGAGCGAATCCAGGGCAAGGGCACCTTCGTCGCCAAGCCGAAGGTCGCACAGGCACTGCAACTGACCTCCTACACGGAGGACATGCGCGCCCAGGGCCTGGAACCCACCTCGCAACTGCTGGACCTCGGCTATGTCACCGCCGATGACACCCTCGCCGAGCTGCTGGACATCAACACCGGCGGACGGGTGCTGCGCATCGAGCGGCTGCGGCTGGCCAGCGGCGAACCCATGGCGATCGAGACCACCCATCTGTCGGCCAAGCGCTTTCCCGCCCTGCGGCGCTCCCTGGTGAAGTACTCCTCCCTGTACACCGCCCTCGCCGAGGTCTACGACGTCCGTCTCGCGGAGGCGGAGGAGACCATCGAGACCTCACTGGCGACGCCGAGGGAGGCCGGGCTGCTGGGGACGGACGTGGGACTGCCGATGCTGATGCTGTCGCGGCACTCGGTGGACGCGAACAACGAGCCGGTGGAGTGGGTGCGGTCGGTCTACCGGGGTGACCGCTACAAGTTCGTGGCCCGCCTCAAGCGGCCGTCCTGACCCACGCGCCGTCCCGGCCCGTAGTCGGTCCGGTACATAGTCGGTCTGGTACGTAGTCGGTGCGGTGCGCCCTGGTCCGCCGTCGGTCCACTCCGCCGCCAGTCGGGTACGCGGTCGGCCCGGTCCGCCGTCGGTCCGGCAGGCCCTCTCCGGTACGCCCCGGGTCCGCCCCCGCGCGCTCGTCCGCCCCGGTCCGCCCCGCCGCCCTACCGCCTGTCCGGTACGTCTCGGAGAGCGGCCTTGGCGGGACGGACCGGGCCGGACAGCGGCTTTCCGGTCCCGGGGCGCGGCCGACCCATGGCCCGCCGCGCCCCTCCCGCGCCAGATTCACCCCGCGCCCCTCCCCACCCGCGTTCGTCCCGCACCCTCCTGAACCCCGTTCCTGTCCGGCCGGACCGTCCTGACCTGGTTCACCCCGCGCGTCTCACCCCGCCCGCGCGCGTCCCAGCCCCCGGCCGTCCACCGGTCCGCGTCACCCCGAGCCCCCGGAGGCTTCCCTCCCGGGGCTCCACCGCCGTGCCCGTGTGCCCCGCCCGCGCGGCCCGCCACCACCGGGGGAACCTCCCCCCTCGCGGCCCGCGCTCGCGGGCCCCGACTCCCCTGCTCCGCGCCCGAATCGGCCGCTCGCCCCTGCCCAGGGGCCTGCCGGGGAAGGGGTGCGCCCACCCGCTCCCGTACCGGCTCCACGGCACCGATCGCTCACGGCGCGCCCCCATCCCAACACGACCCGACACAACATGTGGGGGCGGCAACGACCCCCCGCCCCCACATGTATGCTCGTCTCGCTGTCGTCCGCAGAGGAATCCGGTGTGAATCCGGAACTGTCCCGCAACGGTATGCCGTGGTGCGTTTTTTCTCCCGCACCACCGCGAGTCCGGCCGTCTGCCGACAGCGCACCCGGATCAACCGACCCGGGTGCCAGACGTCCGGGCCTCGCGGTTGGGCCGGTGGACGCCGTGCGGTGCGCTGTCCCCCTGCGGGCTCGCCCGCGTACGGCCCTGCCCTCCCGCCCGTCGGCCCGTAGCCGAGCGAGGGAGAGCACCACGTGACCATCGCGCCAGCCGATCCGGCCGCACCGATCGACGCGACGGCCGCCGAGCGGACCGAGGACGGCCCCGGGACCGCGCTGCTGCGGACCCTGACCGACCTCACCGCCGATCTGCCGGACACCGACCCGGGCCGGGTGGCCGCTGCCGCCCTGCGCGGCCGTCACGCCGGTTCGGACGCGGCCGAGCTGCGGACGCTCGCCACCGACGCCGCCGCCGGACTGATCTCCGAGGACCCGGCCTACTCCCGGCTCGCCGCCCGGCTGCTCACCCGTACCGTCGCCGAGGAGGCCGCGGGCCAGGGCGCCACCTCGTTCACCGCGTCCGTCGCCGTCGGCGTGGAGCAGGGCCTGATCGCCGACCGCACCGCCGAGTTCGTCGCCCGCCACGCCGACCGGCTGGACGCCGCCATCGACCTCACGGCCGATGACCGCTTCGGCTACTTCGGACTGCGCACCCTCTACAGCCGTTATCTGCTGCGCCACCCGCTCACCCGCCAGGTCATCGAGACCCCGCAGTACTTCATGCTCCGGGTCGCCTGCGGCCTGGCCGAGGACGACTCCGAGCGCGCCCTGGCCGAGGTGCTCTCCCTCTACGGGCTGATGAGCAGGCTGGACTACCTGCCCTCCTCCCCCACCCTCTTCAACTCCGGCACCCGCCACCCGCAGATGTCCTCCTGCTATCTGCTGGACTCCCCGCTGGACGAGCTGGACTCGATCTACGACCGGTACCACCAGGTCGCCCGGCTCTCCAAGCACGCGGGCGGCATCGGTCTGTCGTACTCCCGGGTGCGCGCCCGCGGCTCCCTGATCCGGGGCACCAACGGACACTCCAACGGCATCGTCCCGTTCCTGAAGACCCTCGACGCCTCCGTCGCCGCCGTGAACCAGGGCGGCCGCCGCAAGGGCGCCGCCGCCGTCTACCTGGAGACCTGGCACGCGGACATCGAGGAGTTCCTGGAGCTGCGCGACAACACCGGCGAGGACGCCCGGCGCACCCACAACCTCAATCTGGCGCACTGGATCCCGGATGAGTTCATGCGCCGGGTGGAGACCGACTCCACCTGGTCGCTCTTCTCCCCGGCCGATGTGCCCGAGCTGGTCGATCTGTGGGGCGAGGCGTTCGACAGCGCCTACCGCGCCGCCGAGGCGGCGGGTCTGGCCCGCAGGACGCTGCCCGCGCGCGAGCTGTACGGCCGGATGATGCGCACCCTCGCGCAGACCGGCAACGGCTGGATGACCTTCAAGGACGCCTCCAACCGCACCGCCAACCAGACCGCCGAGCCGGGCCACACGGTCCACTCCTCCAATCTCTGCACCGAGATCCTGGAGGTCACCGATGACGGCGAGACCGCGGTCTGCAACCTCGGCTCGGTGAACCTGGGCGCCTTCGTGACCCGGACCACCGAGGGCGCCGAACTGGACTGGGAGCGGCTGGACGCCACCGTCCGCACCGCCGTGACCTTCCTCGACCGTGTGGTGGACATCAACTACTACCCGACCGAGCAGGCGGGCCGCTCCAACGCCCGCTGGCGCCCGGTGGGCCTGGGCGCCATGGGCCTCCAGGACGTCTTCTTCCAGCTCCGGCTGCCCTTCGACTCCGCCGAGGCCCGCGCCCTCTCCACCCGGATCGCCGAGCGGATCATGCTGGTGGCCTACGAGGCGTCGGCCGACCTCGCCGAGCGCCATGGCCCGGTCCCGGCCTGGGACAAGACCCGCACCGCGCGGGGCGTGCTCCACCCGGACCACTACTCCACCGACGCCGAGCGCAACTGGCCCGAGCGCTGGGCCGCGCTGCGCGAGCGCGTCGCCACCACCGGGCTGCGCAACTCGCTGCTGCTCGCCATCGCGCCGACGGCGACCATCGCCTCCATCGCGGGCGTGTACGAGTGCATCGAGCCGCAGGTCTCCAACCTCTTCAAGCGCGAGACGCTCTCCGGTGAGTTCCTCCAGGTCAACTCCTACCTGGTGGCGGAGCTGAAGGAGCTGGGCGTCTGGGACGCGCAGACCCGTGAGGCGCTGCGCGACGCCAACGGCTCGATCCAGGGCTTCACCTGGGTCCCGGCCGAGGTGCGCGAGCTGTACCGCACCGCGTGGGAGATCCCCCAGCGGGGACTGATCGACATGGCGGCGGCCCGGACCCCGTATCTGGACCAGTCCCAGTCGCTCAACCTGTTCCTGGAGACGCCCACCATCGGCAAGCTCAGCTCGATGTACGCGTACGCCTGGAAGCAGGGGCTGAAGACCACGTACTACCTGCGCTCCCGTCCGGCGACCCGGATCGCCCGCGCCGCGTCCGGCTCCACCGCCGCCGCGCCCGTCCCCGTACAGCAGGCGCCCTCCGACGCCGTCGCCTGCTCCCTTGAGAACCCCGAGTCCTGCGAGGCCTGCCAGTAATGTCCACCGCCGACAAGAACCTGCTCGACCCCGGTTTCGAGCTGACGCTGCGGCCGATGCGCTACCCCGACTTCTACGAGCGCTACCGCGACGCGATCAAGAACACCTGGACCGTCGAGGAGGTCGACCTCCACTCCGACGTGGCGGACCTGGCCAAGCTCACCCCGGGCGAGCAGCACCTCATCGGGCGGCTGGTGGCCTTCTTCGCCACCGGGGACTCGATCGTCGCCAACAACCTGGTGCTCACCCTCTACAAGCACATCAACTCCCCCGAGGCCCGGCTCTACCTCAGCCGCCAGCTCTTCGAGGAGGCCGTGCACGTCCAGTTCTATCTGACGCTGCTCGACACGTATCTGCCCGACCCGGAGGACCGCGCCGCCGCCTTCGCGGCCGTGGAGAACATCCCCTCCATCCGGGAGAAGGCCCAGTTCTGCTTCCGCTGGATGGACCAGATCGAGCAGGTCGACACGTTGGAGACGGCGGCCGACCGCCGCCGCTTCCTGCTCAATCTGATCTGCTTCGCCGCCTGCATCGAGGGCCTGTTCTTCTACGGTGCCTTCGCCTACGTCTACTGGTTCCGCTCCCGGGGCCTGCTGCACGGCCTGGCCACCGGAACCAACTGGGTCTTCCGTGACGAGACCATGCACATGAACTTCGCGTTCGAGGTCGTGGACACGGTCCGCAAGGAGGAGCCGGAGCTCTTCGACGACGCCCTGGAGCAGCAGGTCACCGACATGCTCAAGGAGGCCGTCGAGGCGGAGCTCCAGTTCGGCCGCGATCTGTGCGGCGACGGCCTGCCGGGGATGAACACCGAGTCGATGCGCGCCTACCTGGAGTGCGTCGCCGACCAGCGGCTGACCCGGCTCGGCTTCGCCCCGGTCTTCGGCTCGGAGAACCCGTTCTCCTTCATGGAGCTCCAGGGCGTCCAGGAGCTGACCAACTTCTTCGAGCGCCGCCCCTCCGCGTACCAGGTGGCGGTCGAGGGCTCGGTCGATCTGGACGAGGACTTCTAGGCCCTGACCTAGACCCCATGAGTACGGGTGGGG
>NZ_JBHVHF010000265.1:0-11586 GCF_042800315.1 Streptomyces sp. NPDC057638 | reverse complement strand
ACCGTGCTCTTGAGGCCGTCGGGGGTGTCGTCGGCGATGGCGCGGCCCTGGTCGATGACGGTGATCCGGGAGGCGAGCTTGTCGGCCTCCTCCAGGTACTGGGTGGTCAGCAGCACTGTCGTACCGCCCTCGACCAGCGAACGGATCGCCGCCCACACCTCGCCGCGGCCGCGCGGGTCGAGTCCGGTCGTCGGCTCGTCCAGGAAGAGGACATCCGGCGCGAGGATCATCGAGGCGGCGAGGTCGAGCCTGCGGCGCATCCCGCCGCTGTAGCCGCCGACGCCCTTGTCGGCGGCCTCCACCAGGTCGAACCGTTCCAGCAGTTCGACCGCGCGCACGGCGGCCCGGCGGCGGCCGAGGTGGAAGAGGCGGCCGAACAGCTCCAGGTTCTGACGTCCGCTCAGGATCTCGTCCACCGCCGCGTACTGGCCGGTCAGCCCGATCCGGGAGCGGACGCGGCGCGGGTCGCGCCGCACATCGGTCCCGGCGACGCGGGCCTGGCCGCCGTCGAGCCGGAGCAGGGTCGCCAGGGCGCGGACGGCCGTGGTCTTCCCGGCGCCGTTGGGGCCGAGCAGCCCGTGGACCGTGCCCCGGCGGACGGCGAGGTCGAAGCGGTCCAGGGCGCGTTTCTCCCCGTAGCGCTTCTCCAGCGCTTGGGCGTGGATGGCGTACTCGGTCGTCATGGGACCCCCCGGAACAAGAACTGGGTACGGCGTACGGGGATGAGAGTACACTGTACCCAGTTCCTGTTCGAGGGAGATCCGAAAGAGACGGCCTAGGGTGAGGCCATGAGCAGTGAGACCAGCGGCACCGGAGACACCACCCGCAGCCTGGAGCTGCTCTGGGACACCGGGGAACGCCCCACCCGGGGGCCCAAGCCCGCCCTCACCCTCGACCGGATCGTCACCACCGCTGTCGGGATCGCCGACACCGAGGGGCTCGCCGCCGTCTCCATGCGGCGGCTCTCCACCGCGCTCGGGACCGGCACCATGACGCTCTACCGCTATGTGCCCGGCAAGGCCGAGCTGCTCGATCTGATGCTGGACCGGGTCAATGACGTCGAATCCCTCGGCAGGACCGAGGCCGAGATCGAGGCGTCCGGCCGGGACTGGCGCGACGCCGTGCGCTCACTCGCCCAGGGCTATCTCGACCTCAACCGGCGCCACCCCTGGCTGCTCAAGGTCAACCAGGCCCGGTCGGTGCTCGGCCCCCGGGCGCTGCGCTCGTTCGACCTCGCCCTGGCGGCGATGCGGGGACTGGGGACGGGGCTGCGGGACCCCGAGCTGATCTCGCTGATCCTCTCCGTGCAGGCGCTGGCGCAGGGCGTGGCGCGGATGGAGAACGACTCCCGGGAGGTGGTGGAGGCCACGGGGGTCACGGACGAGGAGTTCTGGAAGGCGCAGGAGCCGTTCCTGGTCCGGGCGATGGAGTCCGGGCGGTACCCGAGGGTCGCGGCGCTCGGGGAGGACACCTTCACCGAGGACTTCGACCATCTGGAGTTCGGCATCACGCTGCTCGTGGGCGGTCTTGAGGCGGTGCTGGCGGCGCGCGGCGGCGCGGCCGGTCCGGGGAGCTGAGCCGAGCCATGGAGGGGGGCACGTCCGTACGGAGACGGGCGGGCCACCCCCGCCGCCCCTCCCGCCGCCCCTCCCGCCGCAGGGCCCGTCGCTCAGCCGCGTGAGCGGGACTTCCGGGCCAGCCACAGCACGGCCAGGCCCGCCAGCCCCAGCAGGACCACACCCCCGGTCAGGGTCGAGCGGTCGCCGTCCTCCTCCCCCGGGGACGCGGACGCCCCGGACGCCCGCTTGGCGTCGGTCTTCGGGCCCGAGCCCTGGACCTCCACCCGCTTGACCTCCGAGCGCTCCCCCTCCGTACCGAACATCACCGCCGAACCGTCCGTCGTGTACGTCACGGACTCCGACTGCGGCTGCAACGGCCCCCGCACCCGGTGGTCGGCGCCGAGCCGCCCGTCCTTCCACTCGTACCGCCGGGCGCTGAAGTACGAGCGCAGCACCAGGTCATGGCCGTTGGGCGAGAAGGCGCCGTCCGTCACCCACGGCACGTCACCGATCTTGCGGAAGGTGTTCTTCCCGGTGGCGGAGAGCTTCTGGGGGCCCTCGTAGAGGCCGCCGCCCTCCTCCTCCTTGGAGGCGATGTAGGCGCGGCCGGTCACCGGATGGATCATCAGCGACTCGGCGTTGCGGGGGCCGTCGGCGTACATGACCGTGTACTGCGTCGCCCGGACCGTCATATCCCGCAGTTCCTTGGGCTCCGGGAAGGCGTAGATCCACACATGCGGCCAGGTGCCGTTCTTGTTGTCGCCGATGTCGCCGACGTACAGCCGTCCGTCGGGGCCGATGGAGATCGCCTCCATGTCCCGGGGCTCACCGATGCCCCGGAAGGTGACCGTGGCCACCGTCTTCCCGCTCTTGGCGTCGACGGCGAAGACCCGGGGCTGGTCCTGGTCGTTGTGCGTCCAGTAGACCCCCGGATGGGTGCGGCTGGCGGCGAGGCCGCTGGACTCCGTGATCCGGGGGTCCTCCAGGGTGAACCCGCCCTCGTCGGCGGTGGCGGGCGTGGCGCCGAACAGGACCAGGGCGGCGGCGCCGATGACGTACGGGTACGAACGCATGCCCCCAGCCTGCCATCCCGGCGGCCGGAACCCCTCGCGCGGCGGCGCTGCCGGGGCCCGGAGGGCCGTCCGCCATCATGACGGCATGCGTTTTCTCTTCGTCGGCGACAGCATGACCGTGGGCGGTGCCGGCGAGCACACCTGGCGGTACCGGATGTGGCGCCATCTGGAGCGGACCCTCGGCGTCCCGTACGAGATCACCGGCCCGCGCACCGCGCTCCACGACCCCGCCACCGGGCGGGACGACTCCCACGCCTACGCCGCCGCCTTCCCGCCCGCCCACCGCCGCCACTTGGCGGGCTGGGGTCAGGGCTGGCTGCATATGGCGCCGGTGATCGGCGAGACGGTGACCGCGCACCGCGCGGACGTGCTGCTCGTCTCGCTCGGCCTGATCGACCTCGGGTTCTACACCGACAGCGGGCAGACGGCGGCGAACGTCCGCGCGTTCCTCCGCGCCGCGCGGGCGGCGAACCCGGGCGTACGGATGGTGCTGCTGCCGGTGATCCCGAACGTCCGCGCCCGCACCGACGCCCCGTTCGCGGCGGAGTGCGCGCGCTTCAACGAACTCCTGGCGAAGACGGTCGCGGACCTGGACTCGGCCGCCTCGCCGCTGCTGCTGGCGTCGGTCCCGGAGTCGTACGCGCTGGACGAGGACACCTACGACGGCACCCATCCGGGGCCCTCGGGCGAGCACAAGCTGGCGGAGGCGTTCGCGACGGCGATGTGGCAGGCGTGGGGGTGGGGCGGGCCCTACGAAGGTCAGGAGGGCGCCCGGTAGGTGACCCGGTCCAGGCCGTACCAGTCCGCCACACACCCGGCGGGCCACGTCTTGCGCCCGCTGTCGCCGAAGGGCTCCAGCATCCGGCCGACCGGGGTCGGGGTGTACGGCAGCGACCGGGCGCCCCGGGCCGCGCCCGCGCGCAAGGTGGCGTCCTGGCGGTCCCAGAGCGCCGCCCGCGCCTCCATCCGGGTGCCGAGCGCGGCGAGCGGGACAGCCATGCCCGCCCCTGTGACGAGGATCAGAGCGACCGCGACAGCGGCAGCAGGGCGGGCGCCGGGGCCATGGCGGCGCAGCCGGCGGCCGAGGAGGGCGCCCGCGCCCAGCAGCACCAGGACGTACAGCAGCAGATAGTCGTTCCAGGTGCGCTCGGCGGTCACCACGCGCGGCCCGAAGACGGGATAGGTGATCAGGGTGCACAGATACCCGGAGAGCAGCACCGCGCCCGCGCCCAGGCCCACCAGCCGGCGGGCGGACGGCGGCGACGGGACCCGGGCGGGCGGACCGGCGAGCCCGGCGGGCGATCCAGGGACCCGGGCGGGCGGACCGGGCGGCGCGAGGTCGACGGATCCCGCGCACCCGGGGAACCGGGCGGGCGGACCGGGCCGGGGCTGGCGCGCGAGCAGGCCCAGCAGGACGCCCACGCCCAGCGCCCCCAGGTACTGCCACTGGAGCAGCACCCGCCCCAGCACCTCCAGATAGCCGGTGAACGCGCCGCCGAGCGCGTCCGGCGCCAGCAGCGACGTACCGTCAGCGCCGAAGCGGGCCCGGCGGCGGCGTGAGCCCGGACTCGTCACCAGGACGAGGGTGCCCAGGGCCAGCCCGGCCGTCGAGGCCAGCGCCCAGAACGTCAGCGGCCGGCGGGCGCGGGCGGTGGTGTGACGGCGGGCGAGGAGCAGCGCGGCGGCCAGCGTCACCAGCGCGACGACGGTGGTCTCCTCCGAGAGCGTGCCGAGGAAGACCCCGGCGGTGAACGCGGTCACGGCCGCCGCCACCGGGCGCCCCCACAGCAGCGGCAGTACCGCCGCGAGCGCGAACACCGGGGCGAGGGTGTGCGAGACGGACCCGGCGGGCCAGTAGAGCGTCTTGTAGGTGTTGGCGCTCGCGAGCAGGAAGACGGCGGTGACGCCCGCCGCCGCCAGCAGCGGCCCGCCGCGCGGCAGCACCCGCCCCAGCCGCCGGTCCGCCGCCACGGCGAGCGCCCACAGCAGACCGAGTACGACGACCACACTGACCGGCCCGTACCACGGGTGCCCGGCGAGCCCGTGGCGCGCGTAGAGGCCGACGAGCAGACCGTTGCCGATCCGTCCGTTGTCCCGCCCGTAGAACTTCTCCACCATCCCGGCGATCCCGTGGTCCCGGGTATGCGGCAGGAAACACCAGTCGTCGCCGCTGGGGCGGACGTACGGGGCGTAGGAGCAGGCCAGCGCCAGCAGCGCCAGCGGCAGGACACACAGGGCGGCGGTGAGCGGGACGGTACGGCGGGGCGGCCGGGTGGTGGTCCGTACCGCCGGGGCGGCACCCCGGGCGGAAGCGGGCTGCCTCACCACCGCTTCTCGCCGAGCCGGGGCGCCACCGGGCGGCGGGCGGAGGCGCCCTCCTCGGGGCCGCCGCCGGTCTCGCGCACCACGTAGTGCGGGCGCCGCTTGGTCTCGTGGTAGATCCGGCCCACGTACTCCCCCACGATCCCGAGCGTGGCGATCTGCACCCCGCTCAGCCCGACGATCACCGCGATCAGCGTGGCGTAGCCGGGGGTCTCCACCCCGTCGGTGACGACGTTGACGACGATCCAGAGCGCGTAGGCGAGCGCGGAGACGAAGAGCCAGAGCCCGGTGTGGACGGCGAGCCGCAGGGGGCGGCTGTTGAAGGAGAGCAGCCCGTCGATGCCGTAGTTGACCAGCCGTCGGCCACCCCACTTGGAGCGCCCGGCGGCGCGCTGGACGTTCTCGTACGGAAAGCCGACGGTGTCGAAGCCGATCCACGAGAAGAGCCCCTTGGAGAACCGGTTGCTCTCGGGGAGGGCGAGCAGCGCGTCCACCGCGCGCCGCGACAGCAGCCGGAAGTCCCCCTCGCCGTCGGCGATCTCCACCTCGGCGCAGCGGCGCACCAGCCGGTAGTAGAGCTGGCTGAGCGCGGTACGGATCACCCCGTCCCCGGCCCGGTCCCGGCGGGCGACGACCTGGTCATGGCCGCCCCGGTACAGCTCCACCATCCGGGGCACCAGCGCGGGCGGATGCTGGAGGTCGGCGTCCATGACGACCACCGCGTCCCCGGCCGCCATCCGCAGCCCGGCCAGCATGGCGGACTCCTTGCCGAAGTTCCGGCTGAAGGCGGTGTAGCGCGCCCGGGGGTCGGCGGCGGCGATCCGCCGCAGCGCGGCCCGGGTGCCGTCGTCGCTCCCGTCGTCCACGTAACAGATCTCGAACTCGACGCCGGAACGTTCCAGCACCCCGGTCAGCGTGGCGTGGAAGGCATCGATGACCTCGCTCTCGTTGAAGCACGGCACGACGAGGGAGAGCTCGGGCATCGCGCTTCCCTCCCGTCGGCCGGTGGCGTGCTGACAGCTGATCCGATGAAGGATCAGCCCCCTGGTGCGCGGGCGGACCCGCGGCGCGCCGGGGAGGCGGGGAGGTCACCGGGTTGGGGGTGCGGGGCCGCGCGCCCGTCCGGAACGTGTCCGAACGCGTGTGCCGATCGTTGGGGACTGCGGCTGTCCGCCCGTCCGACGCGGCAGCCGGAAGGAAGACACGGTGACCACTCTCCACGGCAGGGCCGAGATGAACGCCAGCAGCGACGCGGAGCTGCTGGACGCGATGTTCCAGCAGGTCGAGCCCACCCCCGAGGGCTTCAGGACCGAGATCGTCCGGGGGGCGTACTTCATGGCACCGCAGACCGACACACACTGGCAGATCATCCATCGGCTCGTCCGCGCCCTGGAAGACCGCTTCAGTCCGAAGGTCCGGGTGATGTCCGATGTACGGATCGACTTCCCCGGCCATCTGAACGGGTTCGCGCCGGACATCGCCAAGCTCAGGGACGGCGCCGGAACGGACGGCGCGGGCCGCTTACGCCATGAGGACGTCGAGTTCATCGCCGAGGTGATCTCCGAGTCCACCGCCGCCAACGACTACGGACCCAAGAAGGCCGCCTACGCCACCGCCGAGGTCCCCGCCTATCTCATCGTCGACCCCTACGCCCAGAAGTGGCGCCTTTTCACCCTCCCCCGCGACGGCGAGTACCGCGACGAGCTGACCGGGAAGTTCGGCGAGCCCGTCGACCTCACCGGCACCCCCGTAGACCTCGTCCTCGCCACCGACGAGTTCCCCGTCGACTGACCCGGTCCCGTCGAAACGCCGCAGCACCCTGCGGGGCGCAACCGAATAGGTGTGCCTATCGTTGAAGACGGCGGCTGCCCGCATGCCGAATGCGGCAGCGGGGAGGAGCGCCACTGATGACTGTTCTCTTCGACAGGATCGAGATGGCCGGAGCCGACGACAGCGCCACGCTGGACGAGATCTTCGCGTCGCTGGAGAAACTGCCCGTCCCCGAGGGATACAAGGTCGAGGTCATCGGGGGAACCGTCGTCATGTCACCTCAGCGGCAGAGTCACTGGGAGATCATCGCAACGATCTTCGAGCAGTTACGCGTCCGGTATCCGAGGAAGCGCACCGCGTCCGATGTGCGGATCGACTTCCCCGGCCATCTGAACGGGTTCGCGTGTGACCTGGTGGCGTTCGCGGAGGGGGCCGCCAAGGACGCCCACAGCCGGTGGCACTACGCGCAGATCGAGTTCGTCATGGAGGTCATCTCCGAGTCCACCGCCGCCAACGACTACGGACCCAAGAAGGACGGCTACGCCACCGCCGAGGTCCCGGTCTATCTCATCGTCGACCCCTACACCCAGACGTGGCACCTCCACACGCTCCCCCGGGACGGCGCGTACCGGGGCGGCACGCGGGGCAAGTTCGGCGAGCCCGTCGATCTCACCGGCACCCCGGTGGAACTCGTCCTCGCCACGGACGAGTTCCCCGTCGACTGACCCCGTTCGGCTGCCCCGGTTCCACCGGCCCCGTTCGCCTGACCCCGTTCGCCCGAACGCCCGGAATCTTCTTGCTTCGAGCACGCTCCAGCGCGTTGGGTGGTCGTTCATGGAGTACACGCAGCTCGGCCGTACGGGCCTCAAGGTCAGCCGACTCGTCCTCGGGACGATGAACTTCGGACCGCACACCAGCGAGACGGACAGTCACGCGATCATGGACGCGGCGCTCGGCGCCGGAGTCAACTTCTTCGACACCGCCAATGTCTACGGGATCGACCCCAAGGGCCGGACCGAGGAGATCATCGGGCGCTGGTTCGCCCAGGGCGGGGGCCGCCGGGACAAGGTGGTGCTCGCCACCAAGGTGTACGCGCCCATGGGCACCGAGACGCCCACCTGGCCCAACCATGAGCGGCTCTCCGCGCTGAACATCCGCCGGGCGGTGGAGGCCAGCCTCAAGCGGCTCCAGACCGACCACATCGATCTGTACCAGTTCCACCACATCGACCGGAACACCCCGGTCGAGGAGATCTGGCAGGCCGTCGACACCCTGGTCCAGCAGGGCAAGATCCTCTACGCGGGTTCCTCCAACTTCCCCGGCTGGAAGATCGCCCAGATGAACGAGACCGCGCGGGTGCGGGGCTCGTACGGGCTGGTCAGTGAGCAGTGTCTGTACAACCTGTACGAGCGGCGCGCCGAGATGGAGGTGATCCCGGCGGCCCAGCAGTACGGGCTCGGGGTGATCCCGTGGTCGCCGCTGCACGGCGGGCTGCTCGGCGGGATCCTCAAAAAGCAGGAGCAGGGCGGGCGCCGGGCGGGCGGGATGGCCGCCGAGCGGATCAAGGAGACCGCCGTCCGCGAGCGGATCCAGGCGTACGAGGAACTGCTGGACCGGCACGGTCTGCCGCCCGGCGAGGTGGCGCTGGCCTGGCTGCTGACCCGGCCGGGCGTCACCGGCCCGATCGTGGGGCCGCGTACGGCGGAGCAGCTCGCGGGCGCGGTACGGGCGCTGGAGCTGGAGCTGAGCGGTGAGCTGCTGGCGGAGCTGGACGAGATCTTCCCGCCGGTGGGGGCGTCGCCGGAGGCGTTCGCCTGGTAGGTCTTCCGGGGGCCGGGCCGCCGGTTCTTCCGGCGGCCGGACCGGTGGGCGGCGCCGCTCAGCGGGTCCACCGGCGGCCGGGCCGGTGGTTCCCCGGCGGCCGGACCGGGGAGCGGCGGGCTCAGCCCGAGACGTAGGCGGCGACGAGGATCACCGTCATCAGCACCAGCACACCGGCCATGATCTTGTTACGGGAGTTGGCGTTCACCCGACGAGGTTAACGCGCCCGCCCGCCCGGCCCCCGCACGGGTCGCCCGCTGTCCACCCGTACACATCCGTGTCAGGACGGGCCGAGAGGCCAGCGGGAGACCAGCTCGTAGCGGGGCCGGGCGCCCGGGACGCCGTCCGTGGGGAGGTTGCTGCGGACCAGGCAGAGCTCCGTCACCTCCCAGGAGCCGCCCTCGAAGGTGTGCAGCTCCTCCACGAACGGCCGCAGCGGGGTGTCCGCCCGGTTGCGGGCGACGGTCAGATGGGCGGTGTAGCGGCGGTGCTCCCCCATGGGCACCCCGGCCCGCCGCGCCGCCGCCTCCGAGCGCTCCGCGAGCAGCCGCAGCTGCGAGATGCCCCCGGCCGCGCCGACCCACAGGGCCCGGCCGCCGAACTGGCCGCCGCCCCGCAGCCGCAGCCGGAACGGCTCGCCGCGCCGGGCGGCCCGGCCGAGGCGTTCCTGGAGGTCGGGCAGGAGCGCCGCGTCGGTCTCGCCCATGAAGGCGAGGGTGAAGTGCCAGTTGGCGCGGCCGGTCCAGCGCAGTCCGTCGGCGCCGGGCAGGGCGCGGGCCCGGTCGAGCGCCCGGGAGAGTTCGGCCCGGGCGTCCTCGGGGGGCAGGACGGCGGCAAAGATTCTCATGGCGCGAGTCTCACCCACCGCCGCCCACGGCGGGGACCGGTCATCCGATCGGGGCCGGGAGTCGACGGCGGGGGGCGGGAGACAGCGGCGGAGGGCGGGAGACGACGACGGCGGGGGGCGGGAGACGACGGCGGGGGGCCGGGGCCCGAGTCCCGGGCCTCGCCCCCCGTCGCGCTCTCGCGCTGTCAGTTCACCGTCGTCAGCGGCTCCGGCTCACGCGTCCGCTGGCGCGGGACGAACGCCACCCGCCTGTGCCCCTTCCGCAGGTCCACCCGCAGCCGCAGGCCGCCCGAGCGGGCCAGCATCACCGCGACACCCAGCGCGGCCAGAAGCGAGACCAGCCCGCCCGAGGCGAAGCCGACCCGGGGCCCGTAGGTGTCGGTGATCCAGCCGACAAGGGGCGCGCCCAGGGGCGTACCGCCGAAGAACACCATCATGTAGAGGCTCATCACCCGGCCCCGGACGGCCGGATCGGACGCCATCTGGACGCTGGCGTTGGCGGTGACGTTGACCGTGAGGCCGAACATCCCGATCGGCACCAGCAGCGCCGCGAAGAGCCACAGATGCGGGGCGAACGCGGTGACGACCTCCAGGATCCCGAAGAGCGCCGCCGCGCCGACCAGGACCCTCAGCCGGGAGGTGCCCCGGCGGGCGGCGAGCAGGGCGCCCGCCAGGGAGCCCACCGCCATCAGGGTGTTCAGCAGGCCGTAGGTGCCCGCGTCCGCGTGGTAGACGTCCTGGACGAAGGCGGCGAGGAAGATCGGGAAGTTGAAGCCGAAGGTGCCGACGAAGCCGACCAGGACGATCGGCCAGATCAGCTCCGGGTGGGCGGAGACATAGCGCAGCCCCTCCCGCAGCTGGCCCTTGCCGCGTGGCGTCCGCTCGGTGCGGTGCAGTTCGGCGGGGCGCATCAGCAGCAGCGAGACGATGGGCGCCAGGAAGGAGAGCCCGTTGAAGAGGAAGGCGTAGCCGCTGCCGACGGCGGTGATCAGCACACCGGCGGCGGCCGGACCCACCAGCCGGGCGCTCTGGAAGTTGGCGGAGTTGAGACTGACGGCGTTGGCGAGCTGCTCCGGGCCGACCATCTCGTGGACGAAGGTCTGCCGGGCGGGGTTGTCCACCACGGTGACCATCCCGACCGCGAAGGCCGTGAGGTAGACGTGCCAGACCTGGACCTCACCGCTGAGGGTGAGTACGGCCAGGGCGACTCCGGTGAGCGCCATGGCCGACTGGGTGGCCAGCAGCAGCGGGCGCTTCGGCAGCCGGTCGGCGAGCACCCCTCCGTACAGGCCGAAGAGCAGCATCGGCAGGAACTGGAGGGCGATGGTGATGCCCACCGCGGAGGCGGAGCCGGTGAGCGTGAGCACCAGCCAGTCCTGGGCGATGCGCTGCATCCAGGTGCCCGTGTTGGAGACGACCTGGCCGAGGGCGAAGAGACGGTAGTTACGGATGCGAAGAGAGCTGAAGGTGGATATCGAGGTGGACGGTGCGGGTGCGGAGGGTGCTCCGGGTCCCGTACGCAAAAGGGTTCGCCTCCTTCGGTGGTGCCGTTACAGGTGGGCGAGCTTCTCCAGGACGGGAGCGGCGGCGCGCAGCCTGGCCCACTCGTCCTCGTCGAGTCCCTCGGCGAGCTGGGCCAGCCAGGCGTTCCGCTTGCGGCGGCTCTCTTCGAGCATGACTTCGGCCCGCTCGGTCTGGCTGACGACCTTCTGCCTGCGGTCGTCGGGGTGAGGCTCTAGCCGGACCAGGCCCTTGGCCTCCAGCAGCGCCACGATCCGGGTCATGGACGGCGGCTGCACATGCTCCTTGCGGGCGAGCTCGCCGGGGGTGGCCGAGCCACAGCGGGCGAGCGTGCCGAGCACGGACATCTCGGTGGGGCTCAGCGACTCGTCCACGCGCTGGTGCTTCAGCCGTCTGCCGAGGCGCATCACGGCGGAGCGCAGGGCGGCGATGGCGGCGTCGTCGGTGATGGCGTCGGCGGCGACACGGGAGGCGTCCGCGGTGACGTGCGGGTCACCGCTGCCGGGTTGGTCAGACATGTTCTTTAGCATAACTCATTACCCTGCCTAAAGACCACCGGATTCCGCGGTCGCGCGGACGGGTGGCATGGGAGGCACGGGAGGTGAGGGGCGCGGTGGTGGGGGGACGCCCCGCGCACCCCGCAGACGCGAATGAGCGCCCGAGCCGTCGGGCT
>NZ_JBHVHF010000264.1:0-11607 GCF_042800315.1 Streptomyces sp. NPDC057638 | reverse complement strand
GCCAGACCCGGCCTGTGGGAACGGGCGGGGGCCGACGGGTTCCGGAGCGGGTCCGCGGGTGCGGGGCCGACCCCGGCGTATTCGAGTCGAGCGAGGTTCACCGCGGGTCCATCCCCGCGGGTGCGGGTCCGGCACGACCTCTTCGCTCGCCCCGGGGTCGTACCCGGGTCCATCCCCGCGTAGCGGGTTCGACAGCGGTGGCGGACCGTGCGCGTCCCGTCATCGCTTCGGTAGCCTCGGCCGGTGACCTTCGACCTCCAGCCGTATCTGAGCGGCGCACTCGTGGACGTGAGGCCGTTGCGCGAGGAGGACTTCGACGACCTGTACGCCGTCGCCTCCGACCCGCTCATCTGGGAACAGCATCCGGCTCGGGACCGCCATCGGCGGGACGAGTTCACGCGCTTCTTTCGCGAGGCGATCGGCTCCCGGGGCGCACTCGCGGTCATCGACCGGGAGGACAGCCGGTTGATCGGCTCCTCGCGGTACCACGGGTACGACGCCGAGCGGGACGAGATCGAGATCGGCTGGACCTTTCTCGCCAGGTCTCACTGGGGTGGTGCGTACAACAGCGAGCTGAAGCGTCTGATGATCCTGCATGCCTTCCGGTTCGTCGGTGCGGTGGTCTTCCTCGTAGGACCGGAGAACGTGCGGTCCCAGCGGGCCGTCGAGCGTATCGGAGGTGTGCTCAGCGGCACGCGGACCCAGGAGAACGGTGCGGAGAGTCTGCTCTACCGGATCGACTCCCACACCTTCGCTCCGTCGTAGAGTCCGTTCTCCTCGATGCGGCGCAGCTCCTCATAGTCAGCGGCGATCTGGTCCTGGTCATCTGAGATCAGATAGACGAATCCGGGCGAGGTCGCGACGTCGATGGTGCGCGGGACGGGGTGCCCGGCCGGATGGGCCAGCACCTCGTGGGCGTACGAGGGCAGAGCGCGCACCGGCGTCATGGCCTCGGCCGACGGGACCACCCCCTCTTCCCTCGGGTTGATCAGCGAGACATGACGGGGCCGGATCAGCACCTCGTACGCGATCGGTGGCAGGCCGAGGAACTCCCGTGGTTTCGCGGCTGCCAGGGCCAGCATGTGCAGCTGGCTGGTGCCCAGGCAGCTGACGTTGATCTCGGGTACCTGGCCGCCGCCCAGGCGGGCGCCGCACTCGACGAGGACGGGCCCTCGCCGCGTCAGCATGACCTCGCTGTGCGCGGCGCCGTTGCGGATCTCCAGCGCGTCGAGGACCTGACGGGTGTACCGCTCCACGGCGAGCGCCCGGGGGTCACCGGGATCCACCGGCACGTGGTGGTCGAAGATGATGCGACCGCCGGGCAGTCGGCGTTTGTGGTAGCGCCAGATCTCTGCCGTGCGGTGTTCGCCATCGCGGCTGACCGTGTTGACGAAGTACTCGTCCCCGTCGAGGAACTCCTGGGCCAGGACGGTCGCG
This sequence comes from Streptomyces sp. NPDC057638, assembly GCF_042800315.1. Lineage (NCBI taxonomy): Bacteria > Bacillati > Actinomycetota > Actinomycetes > Kitasatosporales > Streptomycetaceae > Streptomyces > Streptomyces sp. NPDC057638. The sequence goes on along the minus strand of NZ_JBHVHF010000264.1, from coordinate 10,170 downwards.
TTGGGCCGCCCGTAGCGGTCCGACCGTGAGGTGATCCGAAGGTGAGCGGCGCGCGCTTGCGCCTCATCGGAGCAGTAGAGGACGTTGTCGGTGCCCGCGCTGGCGACTGGTTTGAGCACGATCGGGAAGTGTGCCTCCTGCCGGGCCCAGAGAAGGATCTCCTCGACGTTCGAGGAGACGATGGTCGCCGCGTGTGGTACTCCGGCCGCACGCAGCGCCTGGACCATCTCGTACTTGTCCCACCGCGCCCGGGGCCGGTTCATACCGTTGCCGGGCGTTCCCAGGGCGGCCGACAGCTGGTCGGCCAGCGCTACCCCGGACTCCGTGCCCGCGACGACGAGGCCCACACCGGCCCGGGACAGCGCCCCCGCCGTGGCCGTGAGATCACTGTGGTGATCGACGGAGCCGACAAAGCCCTTCGCGTTGAAGGTGAGATACAGATCAGGGACGGGTGAGTGGACATGGACGCACTCCACTCCGTGCTCCTTCAGGGCAGCGGGGAGGCCACGGCTCGTGGAGTAGGCGTCCACAATCGCAACGCGCATGGGCGGGGATCCTCGTCTCGTGAGATGTCGCGCCACGACACCGACGCCGACCAGGAGCGTGATGCCCAGGGTGCAGACGGTGGAAATGAGCGACACCGTCAGTCGTCGGTCGAACAGCTGCATGACGACGGTGAAGCCGGGGCCGAGGCACAGGAGCAGGGATACGGTGATCGGCTCGGCGTACTTGACCCCGACCTGGAGCAGGTACAGCGGAATGAACACCGAGATAAGGGCCAGGAGGACGCCAGGGCCCAGGGAGTCCGCGAGGCGGGGGGCATCGGCGGCACCCACCATGGCCCAGCTGAGAGCGATGGTGAGAAAGAAGCGCACCGACATCACGTCCTGCGGCGCGAACCCGGCCTCGCTCAGCCGTTTGGAGTAGACGATGTTACTCGCGGAGGCCAGGCCGGAGACAACGGCCAAGGCGATGCCGATGCCGGCCTCCCGGGTGCCGATCTCGCCGACGGCGCTCTGTCCGGCGATGGAACTCCAGGTCAGCACGGTGATCAGAAGGAAGATCCCGCCGGACGCCGCGAGCTCCACGGCGAGGACCCGGCGGCCTGGGCGCAGGAGTGTCCCGCCCAGCGCCAGGAACACCGGGCCGATGGCCAAGCTGATCACGTTGGTGACCGCCGGTTCGAGGTGCTTCAGCGCGAACAGCACGGTGAGCCAGGCGGCGGCCGTGGTGATGTTCAGCGCGATGATGTCGCTCCCCCTGACCCGGGGCCGGACGGCGGCTCGGGTGCACCTCGCCACGACGACAGAGGCGGCCCCCGCGAAGGTGAAGGAGAAGGCGGCGACGGCCGCGGGGTCGAGGGTCTGGAAGAGATGGCCGGCGTAGACGTTCACCACCGCGGTCGTGAACGCGTAGCCGACGACGGGCAGGATGCCCCAGCTGACGTTCGGCATTGCCTTCCCGTGCTCAGAGCGGTGCGGCCACGGCACCGGTGATCGCGTCACCGAGGATGTGCAGACCTTCGTTCAGATCCCGCTCCGAGATCAACAACGAGGGCAGCAACTTGACGACTTCGTCACACGGACCTGCCGTCTCCAGCAACAACCCGCGATCGAACGCGGCGCGGCTGACCTTCTGGGCGACGCCAGGATCAGGGAAGTGCAGTCCGTGCATCAGTCCCCTGCCGCGGTGCGTGGCGCCCATGGACGGGTACGCGCGGCAGAGCTCGTCCAGGTGTGCCTCGACTATGGCGCCCTTGCGCTGGGTGCTCCGGCTCAGGCGATCGTCCGACCAGTAGGTCCGCAGGGTAGCCGTCGCCGTGATGAAGGCGGCGTTGCTGCCGCGGAAGGTCCCGTTGTGCTGGCCGGGGCGCCAGATGTCCAGGTCGCGGCGGAACAGTGTGAGCGACAAGGGGAGTCCGTACCCGCTGAGGGACTTCGACAGACACACGATGTCCGGGACGATTCCCGCGTCCTCGAAACTGAAGAACCGCCCTGTCCGGCCGCAGCCCGCCTGTATGTCATCGACGATCAGCAGGATGCCCGACCGTGTGCACAGCTCGCTCAGACGCCGAAGCCACGCGCCGTCCGCCACATTGACGCCGCCCTCGCCCTGGACCGTCTCGATGATGACCGCGGCGGGCTTCTCCACCCCGCTGCCGGGCTGTTCCACATACCCTTCGAGGAGATCGAGACCGCTGATTCCATGACGGCCGAAGCCCGGGAAGGGCAGGCGCAGAACATGCTCCAGAGGTACGCCGGAGGCTGCGCGAGCGGTGTGGTTCGTGGTGACGGACAGCGCCCCCAGGCTCATGCCGTGGAAGGCTCCGCTGAACGCGGCGACGGTACGCCTGCCCGTGGCCCTGCGGGCGATCTTGAGCGCGGCCTCGACCGCGTTGGCGCCGGTCGGCCCGGTGAACTGGACCTTGTAGTCCAGTGCTCGGGGGGTCAACACCAGCTCGCCGAGTGCTCTCAGGAACGTCTGCCTGGCCTTGGTCATCATGTCGAGGCTGTGCATGACACCGCCACGTTCGAGGTACTCGATCAGAGGCCCGCGTAACTCCGGGTTGTTATGACCGTAGTTGAGCGCGCTCGCCCCCATGAAGAAGTCGAGATAGGCCTGCCCGTCGACCGAGTAGAGCCGGTCCCCGGCGGCCCGGTCGAATACGGCGGGCCACATCCTGCTGTAGGACCGCACCTCCGACTCCAGGTCCTTGCTGTCCCCGGGTTCCGTGTCCGCGCGGAGAACGGTGGGTGGCTGCGTCATTCCGTCTGTCGTCTTCCGTTCATGACCGGTATCGCAACTCCGATCAGCTGACGTACGTGAGGTAGGACTTGTAGAAGGGGTAGAGGTATCTGGAGGGGACGCCGAGTCCGAGACCGATCAGGGACACAAGGTTGTAGTAGCCGTTCCTGACCGGTGCTCCGCGCAGGACGCTCAGCACGCCTCGGGCCGCGCTGTCAGCGGTGTGCCAGTCGATGTTGAAGGAACTGGAGAGGCTCAGGTTCCGCACATGGTGGAGCGTCCCGGGAGGCAGGTAGAGGACGTCGCCCGGTTCGAGGACCACGGTGACCGGTGTGGTCCCGGCGGCACGCGGGAAGCGGTCGTAGTCCGGGGAGGTCGGGTCGAACTCCGCCCAGCGCCAGCCCCGCGGGTAGCACAGCTCCCGCTGGGATGCGGGCAGCAGGGTGAACTGCTTGCGGCCTGCGAGGTGGAAGAAGAGGTTGTTGGTCAGGAGAGTGTCGAAGTGGAGGGGCGTCTCACTGCCCGCGGGCCCCATGAAGTACTGGGCGTACTGCCACCAGTTCTCCCGGTACCAGGAGGGCAGCAGGAACAGCGGGAAGGGATCCACGTCCCTCCGGAAGGGTGCGTGAGCCAGGAAGAGGGGCACATCGTGGAGATAGCCGGGGCCCTCGGTGACGCGCCCGGAGGCGCGGTCGCGCTCGTGCCGCTCCAGTTCCTCCGCGTAGTCGGCGAGTCCCGTGATCACCCGTCGGCCCTCGGACACGTCGCCGCGTTTCACCGGGAGCCTGACGGTGCTCGCTGACGTACGGAAGTACTCCGGCCCCCAGTCGTGGGCGCGCCACCGCTGTGTGAGACCACTCATCACGACGGGCCTGCCGGGTTCCACGAACGCGCTGTAGAAGTCCTGACGGCTCAGTGATCCGACGCGCGGCACGCTCTCCCAGGTCGGTCTCACCTCTCCGTCTCCGGTCCAGTCGTCGGTTCCGGGCCCTCGTCGAGCAGGCCGTTGGCGGCCATCCAGTCGTCGTCGTACACCTTGGACATGTAGCGGCTTCCGCTGTCCGGGAAGATCACGAGCACCTTCTTGCCGGTCAGGTCCTCGTCCCGGCTCTCCATCCAGCGCAAGGCCCCGGCGAGCGCGCTGCCGGAGGAGATGCCGGCGTGGATGCCCTCCAGCCGGAGCAGCTGACGGGTCATCAGGGAACTCTCTCTGTCCGTCACCCGCAGGACATCGTCGATGACACCGAAGTCCATGGTTCCGGGGATGCTGTCCTTGCCGATGCCCTCGACAAGGTAGGGCCGGGGCTCTACGCGTGTGCCGGTGTGGTACATGTCGTAGAGGACCGATCCGACCGGGTCGACTCCGATCACCCTGACGCCGCGGCGCTGCTCGGCGAAGTAGCGGCCGGTGCCGCAGAGGGTGCCGCCGGTGCCGAGCCCGCCGACGAGGACATCCACGTCCGGTAACTGTTCCACTATCTCGGGGCCGGTGTGGCGGTAGTGGTAGCCCGGGTTCGCCGGGTTGTTGTACTGGTCGAGGTAGATCGAGTTCGGTGTCTCCGCGGCGATCCGGCGCGCCACCGCGCAGTAGTTGTCGGGGTCCGGTGGCGGCACGGTGCGGGTGACCACGACTTCCGCACCGAAGGCCCGGAGCATCCTGATCTTCCCCTCCGACATCTTGTCCGGGACGGTGCAGATCAGCCGGTAGCCCTTGACGGCCGCGGCCATCGCCAGACCGATGCCCGTGTTCCCGCCGGTCCCTTCCACCACGACCCCGCCCGGCCGCAGCAGGCCCCGGCGCTCGGCATCCTCGATCATCCACCGGCCGATCCGGTCTTTGACCGAGCCGGCCGGGTTCATGAACTCCAGCTTGGCGAAGACCTCGGCGCTCGTCCCGGCGGTGATGCGGTTGAGCCGGACGATCGGGGTGAAACCGATGGTGTCGAGTACGTTGTCGAAGACCTTCATGCCGTTCCCTCCATGTCGGCCAGGACGCGGACGGTGCGTTGCTGATGGCGGCGCGACTTCTCCATGAGGGCGTCGAGTGCGCGCGTGCGGTCTTCCCAGGACTTCTCCTGGGCGAACTTGAAGGTGCCACCAAGCACGTCGACCGTGATGCGGAAGAACGAGATGTTCCGGAGCTGTGAGCTGAACTCGGGGGTGTCCGGATCCAGCCGGTAGTCGGAGCCGTTGGCGGTCTCGAAGAATTCGACCGCCTGGATCATGTGGGACCGCTTCTCCTCCTCGTCACGGATAACTCGACTCATTCCGGCAGCTTGGGCCACGGCGTAGTTCCAGGTGGGGAACTGGCGAGTCGCGTAGTCGGTAGGGGAAATGTAGGCGTTGGGCCCGAGGAAAACCGCCCTCACCTTGTGGTTGTCGAGACAGGCCAGCGCGGGATTGTGATTGTCGAGGTGACCGACCAGGGTGACCTCGACAGGCTCCGCGCTCCGGGCCGTCATGGCCTCCTCGACGACCAGCGGAAGAAAAACAGGGCTACCGCTCCGCACATCCTGCGGGACAACCATGGCCAGCGGAAAGTGACGCAGGAACAGGACCAGACGTTCCCTGTCCTCGGTGTAGTAGGCCGACGTCAGATACCTATTCATGGTCGGCGGCCGGTTCATGCACATCGGTGAACGAGAACGCGTAGGCACTGGGACCGTTGTCCTGGAGGAACGCGAGCCGGTGCTTGGCCTCCTCCAGCGACGGCCTCTCGTCCTCGGGAACCCACCACAGAACATAGCTCGGACGGTCCCAGGTCTCGAACCATTTCAACCGCTGACGCAGGACGTCCGCGTGACCGGATTGGTAAACATAATCCTTGAGGTGTGCAACCGTCTTCCATACCGAAAGGTTGAAGATGATGGTGGGGTCCTCGTATGTGCGGATGGCCGTGGCGTTCCCGCTGTCATCCTGGAGACGCCAGACGAATCCGTCCCAGGCGTCGGCGATAACGTTGACGGGTGCCAGACGGTCTACGAAGTCCCGCATGAGCGGATGGTCCAGCGATTCCCGTTCCTTGGAGATGTTGAACTGGGCTACGTACATGGCTTGTCAGTCCCCCGGTGGTAAGGATGCCGCAGCTGTGTCAGGTGCCGTGTCGAGCGCGTTCGCCAACGCGCGCTCCATCTCTGCCGCCCGATAGGAGAGCAGGCTGAAGGAGCCCGCGTCGCCCAGTCCGTGGGAGTGCTCGCACAGACCGTTCAGAAAGATCGGCGGCGCCGAGGGGCGATCGTTCGCCGGAACAAGTTGATAACTGCGCGTAATCAAGGGAACCCCGTCCTGGTCGACGGCGTAGTTGTCCACCACCCCTGCCAGCAGGGGGTGATGGAGTTCCTCGTTCTCGGCCCTACCGAAGTTCCGGAACCCCGTGGCCAGGATCACCGCGTCGACGTGCAGTGACTCTGCTTCATGAGTGTGTACGTCCTGCAGGAGGAGCTTCATGCCGTCGTCCTGCGTCAGGACCTGACTGATGCGCGTGTTGTTGCGGACAGTGATCGAGGAGTCTTCGCGGACCTCGTTCTCGTACAGGAGGAAATAGAGCTTCTTGATGACGTCGTGATCGGCAGAACCGTAGTTGCTCCGCAGAACCTGCTCGTTGAGCTGTCGCTTCGACTGTGCCGGTACCCCGTAGAAGTAGTCGGTGAAGCTGGGCAACAGGAGATCTTCCGTGAACGGGCTGGTGTCCTTCAGTACGTAGCTGAAGGTGCGGAATACGCTGTGCACGGCCGTGCCAGGCAGGGCCGCATGCAGATCGAGGATGATCTCAACTGCACTCTGACTGGCGCCGACGACAGCGACAGACGACGGCGCACCACCCCTGCGCCACTCGTCCCTGCGGTACGCGTAGTCGGTGAAGTGGAATGCCCTCGTTCCCAGATGAGGCTGGAAGACCGGCGGGATGTTGTTCGACCGGCCAGGAGCGAAGGAGAGCGAGCGAGCCCGATAGGTGCCCTGCTCGGTGTTCACGTGGATCAGATTACGACCACGCTGAGGGTCGACCTCGTCACTCAGCGAGACCTCGATGACTTTTTCCGAGTAGTGGACCAATCCGGAGAAGTGATCCGCGACCCATTGCACATACTGCGCATAGTCGGTGCGCGGCGGATAAGGGGAATCGACATTGAGGAAATGGAACAGCCGATTCCGGCTCTTCAGATAGTTCAGGTACCCGTAGGAACTGCACGGGTTACGTGGGGTGATGAAATCCCGGAGAGGGTTGTGCTGAATATCGGAACCCGCGAGAAGCATGCCCGGCTGCCAGGCCGGAGTGGCGTTCGCTTCGAAGAAGGCCAATGAATGATTACTTCCGCTTTCCGCATGGGCCACGGCGAGGGCGATGTTGGCCGGACCGAATCCCACACCCACGGTGTCGAAAACCTCAGCGCTCACACTTTTCATGGAGTGCCCCCTGTCAAGGTCTCGCAGAGCTCTCAGGGGCGGACCGTAACATCCGCCAGGGCAGTAGATCGCACGCAGATTGCGAACAACTTAAAGTGAATATGAGCGGTCCCGCAAGACCCTTTATCATGGACCCACCGTCGCGTTTCAGCCATTTCCTGGGGTATTGACCTGGCCAGCCGGGGCTGATGTGTTGCGCCGCGACGCCTGATGTAAGGTCGCGCACCATGACTCGCCGGATCGTGGTCATTGGTGCCGGAATTGTTGGGTCCGCTGTCGCTGAGCACGTGAGCCGCCGAAGTGACTGCTCGGTGACGGTGATCGATCGGGCGCCACCGGGAAAGCTGCCCGGTTCGACCGGTCACGCCCCGGGATTCGTCGGTCTCCTCGGCCCGGACCCCGCGCTCACCGAACTCGCCCTGCGAAGTCGGTCGGAGTACCGGGCGCTGTGCCCGCGCGGGCGTTCGGCCTTCGACGAGACGGGCGCGTTGGAACTCGCGCTCAGCGAGGAAGGAGCGACCGCGCTGACGCTCCGCAGGGAGACGGCCGCGGCGGCGGGCTTGCCGGCCCGGTTGGTGGACGCGGCGGACGCGGCTCGCCTCGCGCCTCGCCTGGTCGACCCCACCAGGGTCGTCGCCGCCTTGCGGCTGCCATGGGACGGGGTCGCTCACGCGGGTCTCATCACGGCCGCGCTGCGTGCTCGGGCCGTAGCGGCCGGGTGCCTCTTCGTCATGGGAACCGGCGTCACCGCGATCGACGGACGCGGCGGTCGTGTGCGAGGCGTCCGCACGGCCACCGACTCCTTCGCGGCCGACGACGTGGTCCTCGCGTGCGGGATCTGGGGCCCGGACATGGCCGCGCTGGCCGGCGTACGGCTACCGCTCGTACCTGTGGTCCATCCTTACGTCTACGGGAGACGCCGATCGGCCCGGTTCGGCCCGACGCCCCTCGTGAGATGGCCCGAGCACAGCGTCTACGCTCGGGACCACGGCGACCGCGACGGCTTCGGTGGATCCCACCACGACGCGCTCGTCGTCGACGTCCTCACCGAACAGGCGCAGATCCGCTGGCCCGGCGGCGATCTGGACGACGCGGTGTCGGCGGCCCTGGAGCTGTTTCCCGCGGAACACGCATGGCATCCGAGCGAGCGCATCGCCGGTGTGCTGTCCCTCACGCCGGACAAGCGCCCACTCCTGGGCCAGTTGGGGGACGTGACGGGATTGTGGGCGGCGGAGGCCGTGTGGGTGACCCATGCGGCAGGCGCCGCGGAGGCTCTGGTCGCGGCGATGTACGACGAACGACCGCCTCCTGAGTCCGTCGCGGCAAGCCGCTTCGACGGCGTACCGCCAAGCGAGATCCGGCGCGGGGCGGTGGCGGCCTACCGAGGGGACGCAGCGCCCCGAAGCAAGACCCTCGAATAACCCCTGTCCTGATCAGCGGCTGCGCCGGGCGGGCGCCGCCGCCTTGTCCCGGGCTCACCACGTCGATGGCTCACCGTCGGTTCGTGACCTGGTTCCGGGCCTCGACGGACGGGTCCGACTCGACCGCCGGCACCGCGGTCGGGGCCGGGTCCCCTCCCGGCATTCCGAGGAACGCCGGGAGGGGACGAGAGGCCGCCAAGGTCAGCTTCCCACCGGCTCCGGGGGCTTGGAGGCATCCTTCGTCACCCGGGACAGGGTCAGTGCGCAGTGGCCGTCGACGCAGCTGCGCCGGAGTCTGCCCCGGGACACGGTCTGGGCCAGGCCGATGGTCCAGCACACCGGGCAGCCGCGCAGCGCCAGCAGGCCCACGGGGGCGAGGACCAGGCTGACCGGGCCCGTGAGCGGGAGCAGGAGGATCGAGGCGGCCAGGGAGCCGAATCCGGCCGCGCCGCGGGCGAGGTGGCGGGGGATCGAGGTGCTGGCGAAGTCTCCTTCCTCACGCGTCATCGCCACCTCCCCCGGATATGGCGTACTCAGGACGCAGGGACTCGCGGAGGGCGGTCCGGGCCCGGTGGAGGCGGGACTTCATCGCGGACCTGCCAGAGATGCGTGCGGGGTGCACGTGGCAGGTGTTCCCGGGGAGCGGGGCGGAGATGATCTTGATGTCTCCGGGCGCGGAGCGCGCGGAGGCACCACTCCGAGGGGGAAGGACCACATGAACGACAGAGAGTTACTGGAACGGCGGAGCGCGCTGGAGGCGGCCGCGTATGCCGGCACCTCGACCCGTGGTGGCCAAGGCCGCTGGCTGCTGCTCCACGGTGACACGGGCAGCGGACGCACCGCGCTGCTGAAGGAGATCGTCCGCCGGGAGTCGACGGCGGGCCGGATGCTCCGTCTGGAGGCCAGCGCCGTTCCGGCCGAGTCCGGCTTCGCCTTCTCCCTGCTCCGTGGTCTGTGTCCGACGGATGGGCGGATCCCGTTCGACGAGGTCTCCCCCGGCGAGGAACAGCGGCTCTTCCACCACCTCACCCAGCGTCTGAGCGACACCGCCGCCACACGTCCCCTGCTGCTCGCCGTCGATGACGTCCATCTCGCGGACGCTCCGTCACTGCGCTGGCTCGGCTATCTCTCCCACCGGCTCTCCGGCCTGCCCGCCCTCCTCGTGCTGACCGCCTGCACCGATCCCACCGCCCCCCGGCCCGGGACCGCCCTGCTGCCCGGGGCCGGGCTCTCCCCGGCCACCGGAGACGCGGTTCCGCTGCCGCCGCTCGGGCCGGTCTCCGTCGCCCGGCTGCTGGACCGGCAACGGATACCGCACGGTACGAGAGCACTGGCCGACATCGCGGGCATCGGCCGCCCCGCGCTGGTACGGGCCATGGCCCGGGGATCCGGCCCGGACGGCACACCCGCCCCGCTCGGAGCGGAGTACCGCGCCGCGTTCGCCCGCTGGCTGGGCTGCCCCTCGACACCGCACCGCCGGACGATCGCCCTCGCGCTGGCGGTGGCGCTGGACCACGCGGCACGCCGGAGGCCGGCCGCCGACGCCCCGCGGGCCGACCCGTCCCCGTCCGGGGACGGGGCTCCCACGCCAACCGGGTCC
>NZ_JBHVHF010000263.1:0-11655 GCF_042800315.1 Streptomyces sp. NPDC057638 | reverse complement strand
ACACACATGTGTGCGCCCCGGCCGTTCTCAGGGGGTGCGTCAGGCCAGCTCGGCCGTCAGGGTGATCGTGGTGCCGGTCAGGGCCTGGCTGACCGGGCAGTTCTTCTTGGCGTTCTCGGCGGCGGCCTGGAAGGCGTCGGCGTCGAGGCCGGGGACCTCGCCGCGGACGGAGAGGTGGATCCCGGTGATGCCCTCGCCGGGCTGGAAGGTGACGTCAGCCTTGGTCTCCAGGCGGGTGGGCGGGTTGCCCGCGCCCGTCAGGCCGTGCGAGAGGGCCATCGAGAAGCAGCTGGAGTGGGCGGCGGCGATCAGCTCCTCGGGGCTGGTCTTGCCGTTGGCCTGCTCGGCGCGGGACGGCCAGGAGACCGGCTGGGTGCCGATGCCCGAGGAGTCGAAGGTGACGTTGCCCGAACCCGTGAGCAGCTCGCCTTCCCAGACCGTGTGCGCCGTGCGGGTGGTGGCCATGGTGGATATCCCTTCAGCGGTAAAGAAAGTTGTCGACCATGAACCTACTGGTCGGCGAGAACCCGTGCGTCACGGGCCAGCGCGGTGAGACGGGAGATGGCCCGGAAGTACTTCTTCCGGTAACCGCCGTTGAGCATCTCCTCGCTGAAGAGCCGGTCGAAGGGGAGCCCGGAGGCCAGGACCGGCACCTCGCGGTCGTACAGGCGGTCGGCGAGTACCACCAGCCGCAGCGCGGTGGACTGGTCGGGGACCGGTTCCACCCCGGTGAGGCAGACCGCCCGGACCCCGTCGGTGAGCGCGCCGTAGCGGCTGGGGTGGACCCGCGCCAGATGGTCCAGCAGGGCCGGGAAGGCGTCCAGCGAGGCGCCCTCGGTGCGGTGCGCGACCCTGGTGACGGTCTCGTCGTCGAACGGGGCCGGGGCCTCGGGCAGCCCCCGGTGGCGGTAGTCCTCGCCGTCGATCCGTATCGGACGGAAGTGGGCGGAGAGCCCCTGGATCTCCCGCAGGAAGTCGGCGGCGGCGAACCGGCCCTCGCCGAGCTTGCCGGGCAGGGTGTTGGAGGTGGCGGCCAGCGCCACCCCCGCCTCCACCAGCTTGCGCAGCAGGCTGGAGACGAGCACGGTGTCGCCCGGGTCGTCCAGTTCGAACTCGTCGATGCAGAGCAGCCGGTGCCCGCTGAGGGTGGTCACGGTCTGCTGGAAGCCGAGGGCGCCGACGAGGTTGGTCAGCTCCACGAAGGTGCCGAACGCCTTGCGCTCCGGCTCGGCGGGGGTGGCGTGCCACAGGGACGCCAGCAGATGGGTCTTGCCGACGCCGTAACCGCCGTCGAGGTAGATCCCGCGCGGACCGGTGGGCGCGGCGGGCTTGCGGGAGAACCACCGCCGCCTGCCACCGCCGCCCGTGTCCCCGCCGTCGAGTCCGGCCGCGAACGAGCTGAGGACGGAGACCGCCTCCCGCTGGCTCGGCTGCCCGGGGTCGGGGACGTAGGTGTCGAAGCGGACGGAGTCAAAGCGCGGCGGCGGCACCATCTCCGCGACCAGGCGGTCGGCGGGGACATGCGGCTCACGGGCGCACAGCGACAGCGGGGTCGCCTCGGGCAGGGCGCGGGGGGCAGGGGTCGGCACAGCTCCCCACTGTAAGGGGCGTGTCAGACTGCCCCCCATGCGACGCCTGTTCCCTGTGACCGACCCGACAGCCGCCCTCGACCGCGAGTGGAGCCTCACCGAGCTGGCCGCGGCCTACGCCTACCCGTGCGATGGGGTGGCGGAGGAGGAAGCGCTGGTGGGGGTGGGTGCGCCCGCCGGGGCGGCGGCGGCCGGGGTACCGGCGGGGGCCACGCGGGCCGGGGTCCGGGCGGGCTCCGGGGCCGGTGGCCCGCACGTCTGGCTGCGGGCCAACATGGTGTCCTCGCTCGACGGCGGGGCGCACCACGAGGGCCGGTCCCAGCCGATCTCCTCCGCCGCCGACATGCGGGTCTTCGGCACCCTGCGGGGGCTCGCCGACGTGGTCGTCGTGGGCGCGGAGACCGTACGGATGGAGGGGTACCGCCCCGCCCGCGCCCGGGAGGCGTTCGCCGGGCTCAGGGCCGGGCGCGGCCAGGCCCCGGCTGCCGCCGTCGCGGTCGTCACCGCCTCCCTGGACCTCGACTTCTCGGCGCCGCTGTTCACCGAGCCGGTGGTGCCCACGCTGGTACTGACCGGCGCCGGGGCGTCCCGGGAGCGGCTGCGCGCCGCCGAGCGGGCCGGGGTGGAGGTGGTGGTCGCCGGGGAGGGCCGCGGGGTGGACCCGGCCCGGGTGGTCGCCGAGCTGGGCGGGCGCGGTCTGCGCCGGCAGCTGAGTGAGGGCGGGCCGAGGCTGCTGGGCCAGTTCGTGGCCGCCGGGGTGCTGGACGAGCTGTGTCTGACGGTTTCGCCCACCCTGGTGGCGGGGGATGCCCAGCGGATCGCGGACGGTCCGTCGCTGCCGGTGCCCGAGCGGCTGGCGCTCGCCTCCGTGCTGGAGGAGGCGGGCTTCCTCTTCACCCGTTACCGTCGCATCTGACAATCGTCGGAATTTATCGTTCCGCTTTGCTGCGGCTGGGCACACTTACTCTCGCAGACCCCGTGGGGGCACGGGGAAGGATGGTTTCCGCAGAAGGGCTCCTGACGTGTTCACAAGCGTACTGATGATCGAGAAGCCCCTGACGTCCGAGGACGTGGATTTCGTCACCACCCTGCACGGGGACGAGGCCGTCTCCTTCATCGTGCTGTTGCAGCCCCGGGGCGACCAGGCCGACGTCCTGCTGCGCGCCATCGACGACCTGGCGCTCGGTGAGCTGAAGGACGCCGTCCACGAGGGCGAGGAGCCCGAGGGCAGCGAGGCCAAGGCCCCCGCCGAACGCGGACTCGCCGTCTCCCTGGCCGCCCTGCGCCAGGCGGGCAGCGAGGCCGTCGGCCGGGTCGTCGAGGATCATCCGCTCGACGTGCTCAGGAGCGTCGTGGACGAGACCGGGGCCGACGAGGTCATCGTGCTGACCGCGCCCCACTACGTGGAGGAGTTCTTCCACCGGGACTGGGCCTCCCGGGCGCGGCACAAGGTCGGCGTACCGGTGCTCAAGCTCTTCGCGCACAGCGAATAGGGTGGTCATCCGGCCGGAGAGCAGCCAGCCGGGAACAAGACCCGAACCGAAAGGCAGACCACGCATGGCACCCGCCGTCCCCAGCGCCCTGGAACGCCCGCACTTCATCGGCATCGGCGGCGCCGGGATGTCCGGTATCGCCAAGATCCTGACCCAGCGTGGCGCCAAGGTCGCGGGCAGTGACGCCAAGGACTCCCCGACGGCGGACGCCCTGCGCGCCCTCGGCGCCACGGTCCACATCGGGCACGCGGCGCACCACCTCGCCGACGACGCGAGCGCGGTCGTGGTCTCCAGCGCCATCCGCGCCGACAACCCCGAGCTGGCCCGCGCCACCGAGCGGGGGATCCCCGTGATCCACCGCTCGGACGCGCTCGCCTCCCTGATGGGCGGGCACCGCCCGATCGCGGTCGCGGGCACCCACGGCAAGACCACCACCACCTCCATGCTGGCGGTGGCGCTGAGCGAGCTGGGCCGGGCCCCCTCGTACGCCATCGGCGGTGACCTGGCGGGCCCCGGCACCAACGCCCACCACGGCGGGGGCGAGATCTTCGTCGCCGAGGCCGACGAGAGCGACCGCAGCTTCCACACCTATGACCCCGAGGTCGCCATCGTCCTCAACGTGGAGCTGGACCACCACGCGAACTACGCCTCGATGGACGAGATCTACGAGTCGTTCGAGATCTTCGCCGGGAAGATCGTCCCGGGCGGGACCCTGGTGATCGCCGCCGACCAGTCCGGCGCGGTGGAGCTGACGAAGCGCCTCGCCGACCGTGCCGGCCGCGCCGACCTGCGGATCGTCACCTACGGTGAGTCCGAGGGCGCCGATGTGCGGATCGAGGAGGTCACCCCGCACGGGCTGACCAGCCAGGTCACCGTCGTCCTCGACGGCGCCCGGCTGACCTTCACCGTCTCCGTGCCCGGCCGCCACTACGCGCACAACGCGGTCGCCGCGCTCGCCGCCGGGGCCGCCCTCGGGATCCCCGCCGCCGAGCTGGCCACCGCCCTCGGCGCCTACACCGGGGTCAAGCGCCGCCTCCAGCTCAAGGGCGAGGCGGCGGGTGCCCAGGTCATCGACTCCTACGCGCACCACCCCACCGAGATGACCGCCGACCTGGAGGCCATGCGGGGCGCCGCGGCCGACTCCCGGCTGCTCGTCGTCTTCCAGCCGCACCTCTTCTCCCGTACCCAGGAGCTGGGCACCGAGATGGGCCAGGCGCTGGCGCTCGCCGACGCCTGTGTGGTCCTGGACATCTATCCGGCGCGTGAGGACCCGATCCCCGGTGTCACCAGCGCGCTGATCATCGACGCGGCCCGCGCGGCGGGCGCCGACGTGACCGCCGCCCCGGACCGCGCGTCCGTCCCCGGTCTCCTGGCGGGAATGGTCCGCCCCGGCGATCTCGTTCTCACCATGGGCGCGGGTGATGTCACGGACCTCGGTCCGCTGATCCTGGCCCGTCTGTCGAGCTGAGGAAGCGGTTGACATGGCGTACGAGATCGAGAAGCCGGACGAGCAGTGGCGCACCGAGCTGAGCCCCGCCGAGTACGCGGTGCTGCGGCAGGCCGGGACCGAGCCCGCCTTCCGGGGCGAGTACACGGACACCAAGACCGAGGGCGTCTACTCCTGCCGGGCCTGTGGCGCGGAGCTGTTCCGCTCGGACACCAAGTTCGACTCCCACTGCGGCTGGCCGTCCTTCTACGACCCGAAGGACACGGACGCGGTCGAACTGATCGAGGACCGCTCCCATGGAATGGTCCGCACGGAGGTGCGGTGCGCCCGCTGCGGCTCGCATCTCGGTCATGTGTTCGAAGGTGAGGGTTATTCCACCCCCACCGACCAGCGCTACTGCATCAACAGCATCTCGCTGCGGCTGACGCCTGACGACGCCTGACCCCTGGCCTCGGACGCTGTCTGACCCCGGGCAGCGGGTCGGCGGGCGGCGGCCGGTCCGGGGCCGACCGCCACCGTGCCGGGCCCCGGACCGCCGTGCGGTGAGGTCCGCCCCGGGGCCGTCTCCCGCCGCCGTCCGTCGCCGGACCCGGGCCGTCCGGGCGCGGACGACGCGGTACGGAGACGGTGGGCCCCGCTCCGGCGCGGGCGCCGGGCGTACGGAGGCGGTGGCCCGGACCGTACGGGGTCGGCGGTCCCGGCCGGGCGCGCCCACCCGCCCACGCCACGGGGTCGCGCCGCCCCGGACCCCCGGGCACGATGACCCCATGACCACCACACCCCCGCCGCGCACGGTCTTCACCGCCGAGGACTACCGGGCCCGGATGGCGCGGGCCGTCGACGCCGCCACCCGGGCCGGTCTCGCGGGCGTCCTCGTCGCCCCCGGGCCCGACCTCGCCCATCTCACCGGCTACACCCCGCCCGCCGACACCGAGCGCCTCACCCTGCTCGTCCTCACCCCCGAACGGGAACCGGTGCTGGTGGTCCCGGCCCTGGAGGCGGGGGAGATCGCCCATGCCACGGGCGCCGCGGCGCTGACCCTCCGCGACTGGAAGGACGGCGCCGACCCGTACGCCCTCGCCGCGCCGCTGCTCAGCGCCTCCGGCCGCTACGCGGTCAGCGACAGCACCTGGGCGCTCCATCTGCTGGGCCTCCAGCGCGCCCGCCCCGGCACCTCCTACGCCGCCCTGACCGATGCCCTCCCCATGCTGCGGGCCGTGAAGGACGCCCGGGAACTGGAGCTGATGGCGGCGGCCGGAGCGGCGGCCGACGCCACCTACGAGGAGATCCTCACGGTGAGGTTCGCCGGACGGAAGGAGCGCGAGGTCGCCCGGGACCTGGCCGCGCTGCTGCGCCACTTCGGCCACTCCCAGGTCGACTTCACCATCGTCGGCTCCGGTCCCAACGGCGCCGACCCCCACCACGAGGCGGGCGACCGGGTCATCGCCCACGGCGACATGGTGGTGATGGACTTCGGCGGCCTCAAGGACGGCTATGGCTCCGACACCACCCGGACCGTCCATGTCGGCGAGCCCACCCCGGCGGAACAGCATGTCCACGACGTGGTCCGCGAGGCCCAGCGCGCGGGTGTCGAAGCCGTCCGGCCCGGTGTGGCCTGTCAGGAGGTGGACCGCGCGGCCCGCGAGATCATCGAGGAGGCGGGCTACGGCGACCTCTTCATCCACCGCACCGGCCATGGCATCGGCGTCACCACCCACGAGCCGCCGTACATGGTCGAGGGCGAGGAACTGCCGCTGGTCCCCGGCATGTGCTTCTCCGTCGAGCCGGGGATCTATCTGCCGGGCCGCTTCGGGGTCCGGATCGAGGACATCGTGGCGGTCACGGAGGACGGCGGGCGACGGCTGAACACCAGTGGCCGGGCGATGGCCCTGGTGGAGTGAGCGCGTCGCCCGCCGCGGCGTGAGGTGGCCCGGCCCCCCGTGCCGGGGTGGCGCGGGGTCCGGCGGACTACGGCAGGCGCGGCTTGCCCAGGCCCTTGGGAACGGCCTTGCCGCAGAACTGCGAGTCCACGATCGCCTGCGACCAGTTCCAGTCGCCGTTGGTGTTCACGGCGACGACATGGCGCCCGTCCTCCGTGCCCACCAGGTCGTTCGACGACCCCGGCGCCCCACCGCTGTGGCCCCAGACCCGGACCCCGCAGCTCGTCTTGTACGAGTACAGCCCCAGCCCGTAGTCGGCGTAGCCGATCCGGCCGTCGGCCGGGAGCATCGTCTTCATCGCCCGGAGCTGCTCCGGGGGCAGCAGCTCGCCCTGGAGCAGGGCGCGCAGGAAGCGGGTCAGGTCCGAGGTGGTGGAGATGATGTCGCCGTCGGCCCAGGAGAAGGAGCCGTTCTGGTCGGTGACGTCATGGATGGGCGCGGCCGGGTCCAGGGAGAGCCTGGAGTAGGCCCGGCCGCTGGGGCGGGGCATCTGGACGGTGTCACCGGGCAGCGTGGTGGCCCGCAGACCGAGGGGCCGGAGGACGCGGTCCACCACTTCCTTCTCGTAGCTGTTGCCGCTGACCTTCTCGATGATCATTCCGGCGAGGACATAGCCGGTGTTGGAGTACTGGTGCTGGGCGCCGGGTGCGAAGTCCGGCTGGTAGGCGAGGCCGATCCGGACCCGCTCCAGCGGGGTGACGGTGTCGTAGCGGTGCTTGAGGAACGCCTCCGTCTCGTACGTGCGCTGGTACTCCGGGTCCGCCGTGTACTCGTAGAGACCGCTGGAGTGGTTGAGCAGCTGCCGTACGGTGATCTTCCGGCCGTCGTTGCCGTTCCCCCGGACCACGCCCGGGAGCCAGTGCTCCACGGTGTCGTCCAGGCTGAGCAGCCCGTCCGCCTCCTGCTGGAGCAGCACGGTGGCGACAAAGGTCTTCGTGATGCTCGCCGCGCGGAACCTGTCCTGCGTTCCGCGCTTCTTACCGGTCGTGAGATCAGCGACGCCGGATGTGCCCTTCCAGACGCCCCGGTCGGTGCGGGACTCGGCGATCACGCCGGGTATCCCGGCCCGGACCAGGGCGTCCATCGCCCGCTGGGTCTCCTGGTGCGCCTTGGGCCGGTGCTTCTCGGACCCGGCCAGCGCCGGTGAGCTGAAGGCCGTGGCGGTCACCGCCGCCGCCAGTACCGCCACCACACCCGCGCGTGCCGTCTTCCGTATCGCCATGGGTTACCGCTCCTCGATCCATGCCCCCGAGATCATCTTCGGTCGAACGGGAGGACCACGGACCGTGGCGTCACCGTTGATATGGAGAGGGGGTTTGACCGAAAAGATATGTTTATGGCCGGAATTAAGGCTGTTGCCTCCGTGGTCCCACCGCCCCGCGCTACGGCGCCGCGTGGTCGCTGAGCAGGCGCTGTATCCCGTACGGATACGGCAGCGGCCGTTCGCTAGCCTCGGACAGCCGGCCGGTCTGCTCCCCGGTCAGCTCCCAGCCCAGTGCGCCCAGATTGTCCCGGGCCTGCTCCTCCGTGCGCGGGCCGATGATCGGGGCGGTCACGTCCGGGCGCTCCAGCAGCCAGCGCAGGGCCACCTGGGAGAGGGTGCGGCCGGTCTCCTCCGCCACCGACCTGACCGCGTCCAGGACCCGCCAGGTCTCCTCGGTGTCCTGGGTGCGCCAGCCCTCGCGCTGTGAGCCGCGCTGGAAGTGCTCCTCGCGCGAACCCGGCGGGGGAGCCTCCATGCCCCGGGTGTACTTCCCCGTCAGCCAGCCGCCCGCCAGCGGGCTCCACGGGATGACACCGACCCCCTCCCGGGCGCACAGCGGCAGCAGCTCCCACTCCGTCTCCCGCCGCAGCAGGTTGTAGAGCGGCTGGAGGCAGACATAGGGCTCCCAGCCGTGCTGGCGGGACAGGTCGAGGGAGCGCTGGAGCTGGGAGGCGGTGACATTGCTGGTGCCGACATAGCGGACCTTCCCCGAGCGCACCAGGGTGTCCAGCGTGGTGAGGGTCTCCTCGATGGGCGTGGTGGGGTCCCAGATATGCGTCTGGTAGAGATCGACGTAGTCCGTGCGCAGCCGTCGCAGGCTCGCCTCCACCGCGGCCACGATGTGTTTGCGGCTCAGTCCGCCGTCATTGGGGGCGGTCCCCATCCGGCCCCACACCTTCGTGGCGATCACGAAGTCCTCACGGCGGCGGCGGGTCAGCCAGCGGCCCAGGATCGCTTCCGACTCCCCCTTGCCGTACATATCCGCCGTATCGACGAAGGTGCCGCCCGCGTCGGCGAAGAGGTCGAGGGCGCGATGGGCGACCCGGTCGTCCGAGAAACTCATCGTGCCCAGGCACAGCTCGCTGACGCGCAGGCCCGTTCGGCCGAGGTTCCGCTGTCTCATCTCTGTCATATCCCGCTCAACGGCGTTTGCGGCGGCCCGGTTTCCCCGCGCCGGGAACACGCCACCCGCCCGGCCGGACGGGTCCGGCCGACCGGCGCGGCGAGACCCGGTCGCGGGCGCGGGAGGCACCCCGGCACCAGGGCGGGATCAGGCCATCGCGCCCCTCCTGGCCGTCTGGGAACCGGAGGCGACCCCGTTCCCGTACGGAGGCGATCCCGTTCCCGTACGGAGGCGACCCCGGCCGTCAGCCACGGCGGCTCCTCCCGGTGGGGAACGTCTCCCTCCTCACCCGTCCAGCAGCACCGCGCAGGACTCGGGACCCAGCCGCAGCACCCCGTCAGGACCCGGCACCGACACCGGTTCCCAGGCTGCCAGGACCCGGCCGCCGGGACCCAGCGGAATGTCCGCCGCCGCCGTACCCAGGTTCACCGCGATCCGTACGTCGCCCCGGCGCAGCGCCAGCCAGCGCGCCTCCTCGTCGAACGCCACCCGCACGGCGCCCAGGTCCGGGTCGGTGAGGTCGGGCTGGCCGCGGCGCAGGGCGATCAGCTCCCGGTACCAGGAGAGCAGCCGGGCGTGCGGTTCCCGGTCGCGTTCGGCGCGGTCCAGACAGGAGGCGCGGTGGGTGCCGGGGTCCTGGGGGTCGGGGATGGACTCCGGCGCGTGGCCGTGCGCCGCGAACTCCCGGCGCCGTCCCTCCCGTACCGCCGTGGCCAGCGCGGGATCGGTGTGGTCGGTGAAGAACCGCCAGGGCGTGCGCGCGCCCCACTCCTCGCCCATGAACAGCATCGGTGTGTACGGGCCGGTGAGGACCAGCGCCGCCGCGCACGCCAGCGGCCCGGGGGAGAGGGTGGCCGAGAGCCGGTCGCCGACGGCGCGGTTGCCGATCTGGTCATGGGTCTGGGCATAGCCGAGGAAGCGCCCGGCGGGCGTGGACGTCACGTCCACGGGACGGCCGTGGGTCCGGCCCCGGAACGACGAGTACGTGCCGTCGTGGAAGAAGACCCGGGTCAGCGTCTTGGCCAGCGCGGCGAGCGGGGCGCGCGCGAAATCGGCGTAGTACCCGGCGGACTCACCGGTCAGCGCGGTGTGCAGGGCATGGTGGAAGTCGTCGTTCCACTGGGCCTGGAGCCCCAGGCCGCCCTGGGCCCTGGGGGTCGTCGTCCTCGGGTCGCACCGGTCCGACTCCGCCACCAGGAAGAGCGGCCGGTCCAGCTCCACCGCGAGCGCGTCCACGGCCCGTGACAGCTCCTCAAGGAAGCCCAGCGCCCGGTCGTCCGCCAAGGCGTGCACCGCGTCCAGCCGCAGCCCGTCCAGCCGGAACTCCCGCAGCCACCGCAGCGCGCCCTCACGCAGGAAGGCGCGCACCTCGTCCGAGCCGGGCCCGTCCAGGTTGACGGCGGCGCCCCAGGGTGTCGGGCGCCGCTCCAGCAGATAGGGACCGAAGGCGGGCAGATGGTTGCCCGAGGGACCCAGGTGGTTGTGGACCACGTCCAGGACGACTCCGAGCCCGTGGCCGTGGGCCGTGTCGATGAAGCGCTTGAGGGCGTCCGGGCCGCCGTAGGGCTCGTGCACGGCCCAGAGCGAGACACCCTCGTACCCCCAGCCGTGGGTCCCGGGGAACGGGCAGAGCGGCATCAGTTCCACATGGGTGACGCCCAGTTCCACCAGTTCGCCCAGGTGGGCGGCGGCCGCGTCCAGGGTGCCCTCGGGTGTGTAGGTGCCGATGTGCAGCTCGTACAGGACGGCGTCGCGCAGCCCGCGCCCCGGCCAGGGGTGGCGCCAGTGATGGCCGTCGGGATCCACGACGGCGCTGAGCCCGTCCGGGCCGTTCGGCTGGCGCGGGGAGCGCGGGTCGGGCAGGACCGGGCCGCCGTCCAGCGCGTAGCCGTAGCGCGCGCCCGGTCCGGCCGCCGCCTCGGCGGACCACCAGCCGTCCCCGTCCGCTCTCCCCCGCCTGCCCGCCGCCCGCACCATGGGCACCTCGCGGCCTTCCAGCCACAAGGTCACCCGTTCACCGGCTCCCGGCGCCCACACCTCGAACAGCACTCGCGCACATCCCCTCACGTCGCTCCGATGTCGCCCTGTGGTCCAGAACGCCATCCTGGCAACTTCCCGCCCTGGAGGGTGGGGCGTTGCGCCATGAGGGTCACGGGCCACGCCGACACCGCCGCCCGCGTTCCCGGGCGGTTTACCGCGGGGTGCCGCGCCTGATCCGTGCTGCGGAGAAGCATCAGGCTGTCCCCGGAATCTCCAGCCCTGGGGTACAGATACGCACACTTCCATACACTGAAGTGCATGACGGAGACGACTTACTCGATCGTGGAGGCTGGTGCCCGCCTGGGCGCCATCGCACGCGAAGTCAGTGCCACCCGGGAACCGGTCGCCATCACCGACCACGGCCAGACCGTCGCGATACTTGTCAGCCCCGCCGATGTCCTGGAGCTCCAAGAACTACGTGCCCTCGCGGCCTGCCGCGCCCGCCACGCCAGCGGCGAGGAGGCCGGTATCCCCCACGAGATGGCCTACCGCCGCGTCTTTGGTGAGGCCGGAACGTGAGCTACGAGGTCATCTGGGAACCCGAGGCCCTCACCCAGGCGGAGTGATACGCGAAGAATGACCCCGACGGGGTTCGGCAGGTGTTCACCGCCGTCGACCGCCTCGCCGACAACCCTCGCCCTAGGGAGTGTCTTCAAAGTAGCGTCGTCCTCCCCCTGTGACGAAGTCCAGGGGGAGGGTCCGGCGGGGTCTGGTGCGTGCGATCGCAAGGCGGAGGAGGGAGCGATGGCGGAGCCATCG
>NZ_JBHVHF010000262.1:0-11663 GCF_042800315.1 Streptomyces sp. NPDC057638 | reverse complement strand
GCGCGGGGCGGCCCGGGCTCAGGCCGTGCAGGTCTTCCCGTTCGGCGGGACCTTCCCGTCCAGCAGATAGCCGTCCACGAGCTTGGTCACGCAGGTCGCCGTCCCATACGCGCCGTGCCCCTCGCCCTTGTTGGTGATCAGCACACCCACGCCGGACCCCAGCTCGTCCGCCATCCGCTTGGCGCCCTCGTACGGCGTCGCCGAGTCACCAGTGGTGCCGATGACCAGGATCGGGGCGGCGCCCTTCGCCGACACCTCCGGTGTCTCACGGTCCCCGGCCACCGGCCAGTTGGCGCACCAGCCCGCCAGGTCCCACGCGAGATAGGGGCCGAAGACCGGCGACACCGCCGTGAAGTCCGCCAGATGGCGCGACCTGACCTCGGCGGGCGTCACCCGGCCCTTGGTGTCGGCGCACGATATCGCGCGCTGGGAGTGGTCCCGTGTGGTGTACGAGCCGTTCGCGTCCCGGCCGTTGTACGAGTCGGCGAGTGCCAGGAGCTGGCTGCCGTCGCCCTTCTCGGCCGCCTCCAGCGCCGCCGTCAGATAGGGCCACTGATCCTTGGAGTACAGCGGCACCACGATGCCGGTGAGGGCCAGGGTCTGGGTCAGCTTGCGCTCCGAGTCGGTCCGCAGCGGCGCGCGGTCCAGCCGCTTCAGCAGGGCGGCGACGTCGGCGGTGCCCTTCGCGGCGTCGATGTCACGGTCCGTGAAGTAGTTCTCCAGCGCCCGCTGGAAACCGATCGTCTGGTTGCGGGCGTGGCCCACGTAGTCCGCGCTCGGGTCGACGACCGCGTCCAGTACCAGCCGTCCCACCCGGGACGGGAAGAGATGGGCGTACACCGCGCCCAGCTCCGTGCCGTAGGAGAAGCCGAGGTAGTGGAGCTTGGCGTCGCCGAGGACCTGGCGCATCAGATCCATGTCCCGGGCGGCGTTGGGGGTGCCGACCTGGGAGAGCACCCGGCCCGAACGCTGGGCGCAGCCCGCGCCGAAGGCGGTGGCGTCCTTCATGAACGCCGCCTCCTCGGCGGGCGTGTCCGGAGTGTTGTCCAGCGCCAGCGAGGCCTCGGTCTGCGCGCTGTCGCGGCAGACCACGGCCGAGCTCTCCGCGACCCCGCGCGGATCAAAGCTGACCAGGTCATAGCGGTCGCGCAGGGTCTCGTAGCCCTTGGCCGCCACCGGAAGGTTGGCCACTCCGGATCCGCCGGGCCCGCCGAAGTTGAACAGCAGCGAGCCGATCCGGCGGACCGGGTTCTTGGCCTGCGCGCGGACCAGGGCGATGCCGATCGTCTCGCCGGAGGGCTTGGCGTAGTCCAGCGGGGCGGTGAGCGTGGCGCACTGCCACTGCTTGCCCGGGCGCTCCGCCGCCGCGCCCCAGGCCTTGACCGGGGCCTCGCAGCGCTTCCAGGCCAGCTTCTGGCCGGTGAGGGAGGCGGGCAGGGCGAGGCCGGCGCCGTCCGCTGACGCCGGGCCGGTGGTGGCCCGGTCCGTGGCGCCGGTGCTCCGGCTCGCCGTGCCGTCCCTGTTGTTCTTGTATTCCTCGTCCGACGAGCCGCCGCAGCCCGCGGCCGTCGCGGCCAGCAGGAGTGCCGCGGTCAGGGCCCCCACCCTCATCCGCATGGTCATGCCTGTCCCCCCATGGATCGCACGATGTCCCGCCATCCTAAGCGCCCCCACCGACAACGCCCCGACCGCACCAACACCCCCTCTGTCACCACCTCTCCCCTGCGCGGCACCCCTCCGTCACCAACTGTCCCTGCCGCACTGACACCCCCTCTGACACCACCTGCCCCGGCCGCCGGGCGCGCGACGCGGCCCCGACGCGGGAGGACCGGGTCACGGGCGGTGGCTCAGCGGCAGACCGTGCCCGGCTTCGGCACCGTCCCCTGGAGCAGATAGGCGTCGACCAGGCGCTTCACACACGTACCGCTTCCGTTGTACGCCCCGTGCCCCTGCCCCTCGTAGGTCACCTCCACCCCCACGCCCGGCCCCAGCGCCTGCACCATCGACCGCGCTCCCTCGTACGGCGTCGCCGGGTCCCCGGTGTTCCCGATGACGAGGATCGGCGGTGCGCCGGGCGCGGAGACGTCGGGGTGGGTCCAGGTGCCCGGAACTGGCCACTCCGTGCAGCCGAGCAGGCCCCAGCCGAGGTAGTCGCCGAAGACGGGGGACGCCTCGCGGAACTGAGGGAGCCGTGCCTTGGTCTCGGCGACCGTGTAGCGCTCCTTGGCGTCGACGCAGTTGATCGCGGTGTTGGCGGCGCCCATGTTGCTGTAGTGGCCCACCTCGTTCCGCCCGTTCATCGCGTCGGAGAGGGCGAGCAGCAGCGCGCCGTCGCCACCGTCGGCCTCGTCGAGGCCCTGTTCGAGCAGTTCCCAGTAGTCCTGGGAGTAGAGCGCCTGGGCGATGCCGTTGGTGGCCTGGGTGGAGGTGAGCATCCGGTCGCCGATGCCGGGGATGGGCTTCTTGTCGAGCCGCTGGAGGAGGGCGATGATCCCCTCCTGGATCTCGGCGGGGGTGGTGCCGGGCAGGGCGCAGGCGTCGCCCTTGTCCACACAGGCCTGGGCGAAGTTGGTGAGCGCCAGCTGGAACCCCCTGGCCTGGCCGAGGGCGCCCTGCTCGCCGCTCTGGGACGGGTCGACGACGGCGTCGAAGACGGCGCGGCCGACGTGCGTGGGGAAGAGATGGGCGTAGACGCCGCCGAGTTCGGTTCCGTAGGAGATGCCGAAGTAGTACAGCTTGGGGTCGCCGAGGACCTGGCGCATCAGTTCCATGTCGCGTGCCGCGTTGAGGGTGCCGACATGGGGGAGTTCGGTGCCGGAGTTCTTGTCACAGGCGCGGGCGTAGGACCGCAGGCCGTCCACGTAGGTCTTCTCCTCGGCGGGGGTGTCGGGGGTGGCGTCCTGCGCGTAGTACACATCGAGCCTGCGGTCCGGCTCGCACTCCACGCCCACGCTGCGGCCGACTCCGCGCGGATCGAAGCTCACCAGGTCATAGCGGGTGCGCAGGGTCGTGTAATCGGACGCGGCGAGCGGCAGGGTGGCGACCCCGGAGCCGCCCGGTCCGCCGAAGTTGAAGATCAGGGAGCCGATGCGGCGGTCCGGCGCGGATGCCTTGGCGCGGATCAGGGCCAGCTCGATCGTCTCGCCGCCGGGCTTGGCGTAGTCGAGGGGCGCGTCCATGAAGGCGCACTCCCAGGGCGTTCCTCCGGGCAGTGGGGACGGCGCCATCCCGCCGCCCTCCGCCTCGGACGGCGCCGGGCAGCCGCGCCAGCTCAGCTTCTGCTGCGCCAGCTCCGCGAGTCGCGCGGCCCCCGTCGCCGTGCTCCGCGCGCCGCCCTCTCCTCCGTCCGAGCACCCCGCCACCCACACCAGGGCGAGGGACGCGGCGAGTGCTGCGGAACGTACCGCAGTGGCTGTGGTCGGCATGCGGCCATGGTGCGCCGGGGGTGCGCCGGGCGCTTCCGCGCATGGCCAGGCGGGTGACAAGGGATCGCGACGGCGGCGGGGGGCCGTCCGGGTGACGCCGAGGGCCGACCCGTACGCGTCGTCCCGTCACGGCACCCGGTTGACGCCCACGACTCCGGGGGACGGGACGCGCGTGCCGCTTCCGGGACGCGGATCCATGGCCCGCTCCGACGCGGGATCCGCGGTACGCCGGGATCCTCGCGCGCCTCCCTGGTCACGCGTACGACGACCACGCGGGTGCCACATCACCCCTCGTACGACACCACGCGGGCCTTCGCGCGACACGCGGGCGGATCGTACGCGTATCGTCCGAAGGCCCGCGCCAGGAGTCTGCCCGCGCCCCGCCGCCGGAGCCTGGCGCTAGAGCTGTCCCTTACGGGTGAGGTAGTTGAACGCGAACCAGCCCGGCAGTACCGGCAGCCACAGGGTCAGCATCCGGTACATCAGCACGGCGGTCAGGGCGACGTCCTTGGGCACGCCCGCCACGGTGAGACCGATGGTCAGCGTGCCCTCCACGGCGCCGACACCACCGGGTGTCGGCGCGGCCGACCCCAGGGCGTTGCCCGCGAGGAAGACCACGGCGATGGTGGCGTAGCTCAGCGGCTGCGAGCCGTCGCCGAAGGCGCGGATCGAGGCGTCCAGACACATGACGAACGTGCCGGTCAGCAGCAGCATCCCGCCGATGCCGGTGAGCAGCTTCATGGGCCGCTGGAGCACGTCCAGCATGCGGGGCACGACCCCGGCGAACAGCGACCGCAGCCGGGTGGAGACGAACTTCCGCAGGAACGGGATGGCCGTCACCACCAGCAGGAGCACCGCCACGGTCAGCAGGCCCGCGATCACCGTGCGGGAGGGCGTGAGCGAGGCCGTCTTCTCGGTTCCGGTGAGGTAGCCGAAGGAGAGGAGCAGGATGATGTGGACGCCGAGGCCGAACAGCTGGGAGGCGCCCACACTCGCCACCGCGAGCCCCGGGCGGATGCCCGAGCGCTGGAGGAAACGCGTGTTGAGCGCGACACCGCCGACGGCGGCCGGGGTCACGATCTTCACGAAGGACCCGGCGACCTGCGCGAGCACCGTGCGGGGGAACGGCATCCGTTCGGGTACGAACCCGAGCAGGCTCATCGCCGCGGCCACATAGCTCAGCGCGGAGAAGGCGGCGGCCGCCGCCACCCAGCCCCAGTGCGCCTCCTCGATGACGCTGCCGAAATCGGTGCCCGCGAAGAGCGAGAGCAGGAAGTACGCGGCGACGGCACCGGCGATCAGGCTCAGGAGCGTCCGGGGGCGGATGCGCTCCAGCCGGACCGGCTCCACCGGTGCCTGGGGCCGGATCAGCAGCACCTGGCGGCGGATCTGGGAGAGCAGGTCTTCCTCGCGCACCTCCTCCATGGCCTCGTCTATGGCGCGCTTGTCCGCCTGCTTCTCGGCCCGTTCGCTGCGGCGGACGGCCTTGCGACCGGTGCTCCCCGCGTGCGCGGCCTCCTGACGCGCGCGCTTGGCGGCGGCGGACGCCTCCAGGACCGCTTCGCGTTCCCTGTGGGCACGTTCCCGGGCGAGTCGCCGTAGTGTCGCGCGCGTGGAGCGGGTCAGCGCGATCGGCTGGAGGAGCGGCAGACAGTCGGCGACGGTGTCGGGCCCGAGGACCTCCACGGCCGTGGCGACCGCGCGCTCGGCGCCGACGCGCAGCCCCATGGTGGTGAGGAGTTGCGCGATGTCCATGCGCAGCACCACGTCACCCGCGGCGATCTCACCGCCGCGCAGATCGGTGAGGATCACCTTTCCGGACTGATCGACGAGCAGCGCGTCACCATTGAGCCTGCGATGGGCGATCCGGCGTGACTGGAGCGCCTTCACCTGGCGCCACGCGCCCCGCAGGACGTCGTCGGTGATCTCCTCGTCGGTCATCGCGTCGAGCGAACGCCCTCCGAGGTGCTCATAGACGAGCATCACGGCGTCGGGTCCCAGCTCGGACGTGGCGATCAGCTTGGGCGCGTTGGCCCCGGCCGCGATGGCCGCGTACGCCAGGAGCGCCTCCTGCTCCAGTGCCTGGCGCAGCGACTGGAGGGAGCGCCGGGTCGTGATCGAGCGCAGGGTGATGCGCCGCCAGGCGCGGTAGAAGAAGCCGTGCGCCTGTTGCTCGCGGTCGACGACGGTCACGTCGAGCGGCGGGCCGTCCTCCAGGGTGACCAGATAGCGGCGCCCCCGGTCGCCCTGTTCGGCCGGTCCGCGCTTCTCGTCCTCGGTGGCGCCCTCGGCGTGGAAGGGGGCCGTGCCGGGCACGTCCTCCGCGCGTACGGCGTTGACCGGTCGGAAACCGACATGGCGCAGACCCGCCATCAGGGTCTGTCCGGTGGGCCGTACGTTGGGCGAGCCGACCGCGTACAGCGTTCCGTACGCGACGGTCCAGCCCAGCAGCACGGTCAGGATGATCGAGAACGGGGTGGTGTACCCGGCGACCAGCATCGCGAAGGCGTCGAGCAGCAGCACCACCCACAGCGCCACGCGCCACCGGGGTCTGCGTGCCATCCCGACCGCCGTCATATAGGCGATGACCGGCGCCAGATAGCCGTGGACGGGATCGGTGAGGCCCCCGTTGGTCTGGGTCTGGGTGAGCGCGTCCTGGAGGGTGTCCGGCGCGCCCTTGGCGACCCACAGATCGGTGGCGAGCGTGACGCCGTGGGCGAGTACGGCGGCGAGGACGCCGTCCGCGATGCGCAACCCGTCACGTTTGATCAGCCGCTCGATCGCGAAGGCGACCGGTACCAGGAGGACGGCGATCGAGGAGACCAGCCCGGCGATCTTGACCAGGAGGTCGGGTGCCTGGCCGGTGCCCTTGCTGATGTCGTGTTCGAGACCGGTCGTGGTGCCCTGCGCGAAGGCGGCGACCGCGAGGACGACGGCGATGGCGAGGATGCCGGTGAGCAGGCGGAGCAGATCGGAGGGCCGGTGGACACGGGCGGCGAGCAGCGGCTCGTCGCCCGAGACGCCGTCGAGATCGGCGACGTCCGGCAGCGAGTCGTCGCCCTCGGCGTGGCCGGGCCGGCCGGAGGAGTCGCCGGGCCGGTCAGGGTCGCCGGAGCGCCGTGCGCCGTCCGGTGGGTCCGGGGTCTGCTTGGTCAAGGAGGTGGTCTTGTCTGTCGTGGGCGGAACGTGTGCGTCCGGATACGTCCGGGGTGCGGGTGTGCCCGTCGCCTTGCCAGGCCGCACGCCCCGCTCCTTCGCCGTCTCGGTCTCTTCTTGATCTCGTATCACCAGTCACCGCCCGGATGATGGTGGCACGACCGGACGACAGAGCGGGGCATCAGGGGGGTTTGCGGGGGTGTGAGCTGAGTCAAATACCCGCCTATTTCTGTTTTTCTCCCATTTTGACGCTGGTCACTTATCGGGAGCTGTCTCACAGGAACGCGCCACCCTCCGTCCGGATAGCGCCCCCGGCCCGGAGCGGCCGACGCCGGTCCCGTCCGGGACGCCCCCGGGCACGGCCGCACCGGGCATCCGACCGCCGGAGGAGCCCGGGTTGTCCACAGGCCCCCGCGTCCTGTCGGCGGGGTGCGGCAGGATGGGTGGGATGCAGGAGCTGCCGGAGTATGTGGAGCGCGTGCTCGACGTGGTCGAGCTGATCCCGCCTGGCCGGGTGATGACGTACGGCGATATCGCCGAGTGGCTCGGTGAGGGCGGCCCGCGCCAGGTCGGCCGTGTCATGGCGCTGTACGGGGGAGGGGTGCCGTGGTGGCGTGTCGTGCGCGCCGACGGCACGCTGCTGCCCGGCCATGAGCCCCGGGCCCTCACCCGGTACCGCACCGAGGGCACTCCGCTGCGGGAGGCGTCGGCCCGGGCCGAGGGGCACGTACCGCGCGTCGATATGAGGCGGGCGCGGTGGGACGGCGGAGGCGCCCCACGCTGACCGTCCCGAGCCCCCGGCGACGCCCCGGCGTCCGTACGGCTCCGCGTACGGTGTGCGGAGCGGCCGCCTCCGCCCACCGGGCGGGCCCTGGCGTCCCACGGCCCCCAGCCCCCGGCGCCCCCCTACACCCAGCGCGGAGCCATCGCGCGCCGCGGAGTCGGCGCGCACCGCCCGGACGGCGTCGTCCGCGCACGGCGCCGAGCCCACCCTCAGCACCCGTTCACCCACCAGGACCGGCGATCCACGTGAGTTCCTCCTTCACCCTCGGGCATCCCCCGCACCAGCGACAGGCGCGGCGGCGGACCCCGGACGCGTACCGGTTGGTCCGTACGCCACCGGGTTCCCTGGACCCCCCTGTGCTGGACGCGACGCAGCGCGCGGTGGTTGACCACGCCCACGGCCCCCTGCTCGTGCTCGCGGGCCCCGGCACCGGCAAGACCACCACCCTCGTGGAGGCGGTCGCGGCCCGGGTCGCCCAGGGCGCCGACCCCGAGCGCATCCTGGTGCTCACCTTCAGCCGCAAGGCCGCCGTCGAACTGCGCGACCGGATGGCGCTGCGGCTGGGCGGCGCCCACGGCCCGCGCGCCACCACGTTCCACTCCTTCTGTTACGCGCTGGTCCGCGCCCACCAGGACGCCGACCTGTTCGCCGAGCCGCTGCGGCTGCTCTCCGGCCCGGAGCAGGATGTCGCCCTCCGCGAGCTGCTCAGCGGCCAGATCGGGCTGGAGGCCGACGGGCTGGCCCGCAACCAGTGGCCCGACGAACTGCGCGCCTGCCTGACCACCCGGGGCTTCGCCGACGAGGTGCGCGCCGTGCTGGCCCGCACCCGGGAGCTGGGTCTCGGCCCCGCCGCGCTGGCCCGCTTCGCCGCCGCGACCGGCCGCCCCGACTGGCGGGCCGCGGCCTCCTTCCTCGCCGAGTACCTCGACGTCCTCGATATGCAGGGCGTCCTCGACTACGCGGAGCTGGTGCACCGCGCGGTGCTGCTGGCCGAGCGGTCCCCGTCGCCGCTGGACTTCCCCTACGACGCCGTCTTCGTCGACGAGTACCAGGACACCGACCCGTCCCAGGTCCGGCTGTTGCGGGCGCTGGCGGGCGGCGGGCGGACCCTGGTCGCCTTCGGCGACCCCGACCAGTCGATCTACGCCTTCCGGGGCGCCGACGTCAACGGCATCCTCGACTTCCCAGGGACCTTCCCGCGCCGCGACGGCACCCCGGCCGCCGTGGCCGTCCTGACCACCTCCCGCCGCAGCGGCGCGGACCTGCTGGCCGCCACCCGGCTGCTGACCCGGCGGATGCCGCTGTCCCGCCTCCCCGCCGACCAGGCACGGGCCCACCGCGAGCTGACGGCGGTCCGCGAGGGCGGCCGGGTCGAGACGTACACCTTCCCCACCCCGTCGACCGAGACCGACAACATCGCCGACATCCTGCGCCGCGCCCATCTGGAGGACGGCGTGCCGTGGCGGGAGATGGCGGTCCTGGTCCGTGCGGGCGCCCGCAGCATCCCCTCCCTGCGCCGCGCCCTCACCTCGGCGGGCGTCCCCCTGGAGGTCGACGGCGCCGACATCCCCCTGCGCCATGAACCGTCCGTCGCCCCCCTCCTCACCGCCCTGCGCGCCGTGGCCACGGCGGCGGCGCACCGCGCGACCCTGGAGGCGTGTCCGACGGAGGACGTCTCCCTGGAGACGCGTACAGAGGATGCCGCCGGGCGGGTTCCCCGTCCCCGTGCGCACGCGGACCTGGCGGACGGCACCGAGGGCGACGACACCCTGGTGCGGCTGGATACGGCCCCTGGGGCGCGCGGCGACGGCTCGCGGTCCGCGTCCGTGGAGATGGCCGCGCCCGCGTACGAGGACGAGAACGGCTCCCCGGACGGCGGGCACGCGGGCCAGCACGATGACGACGGGACCGGGCACCACGGCACCGCTTCGGGCGAGGGGCCCGCGCGGGAGCCCCACCCCGCCCAGGGCACGGAGGGCACGGAGGGCACGGAGAACGCCGCCGATGGGTCCGACAGCGAGGGGTCCGACGCCGACGGGTCCGACGGCGCCACCGAGGTGTCCTGGCTCGACACCGAGACCGCGCTCACCCTCCTCACCTCGCCCCTGGGCGGGATGGACGCCGCGGACCTCCGCAAGCTGGGACGGGCGCTGCGCGACGAGGAGCGGGCGGCGGGACAGCGCGTTCCGCCCCCGTCCGACCTGCTGCTCGCCCGCGCGCTCGTCGAGCCGGAGCGCCTGGTCGCCCACGACCCCGCGTACGCCCGGGGCGCGCAGCGGCTCGGCGGCCTGCTGCGCACCGCCCGTGAACTGCTGGAACGCGGCGGCACCGCCGAAGAGGCGCTCTGGGAGCTGTGGCAGGGCACGTCCTGGCCAGCCAGGCTGGAGCGCGCCGCGCTGCGCGGCGGCGCGGCCGGACGCAACGCCGACCGCGACCTGGACGCCGTGTGCGCGCTCTTCGACACCGCGGCGCGGGCCGAGGAGCGCACCGGCGGCCGTGGCGCCCTCAACTTCATCGAGGAGATCGAGGCACAGGACATCGCCGCCGACACCCTGTCGGGACGTGAGGCCCGCCCCGACACCGTGCGGCTGATGACCGCGCACCGCTCCAAGGGCCTCGAATGGAGCCTCGTCGTCGTCGCCGGGGTCCAGGAAGGACTCTGGCCCGATCTGCGCCGCCGCGGCTCCCTCCTGGAGGCCGACCGCATCGGTCGCGACGGACTCGCCGAACCCCTCACCCCCGGCGCGCTCCTCGCCGAGGAGCGACGGCTGTTCTACGTGGCCGCGACCCGCGCCCGGGACCGGCTCGTGGTCACTGCCGTCAAGGCCCCTGCCGACGACGGCGACCAGCCCTCCCGCTTCCTCGCCGAGCTGGGCACCGAGCCCCGGGACGTCACCGGACGCCCCCGCCGCCCCCTCGCCGTCGCCGCGCTCGTCGCCGAGCTGCGTGCCACCACCGTCGACCCGGACGCCACTCCCGCGCTGCGCGACGCCGCCGCGCGGCGGCTGGCCCGGCTCGCCGCGCTGACGGACGACGAGGGGCTGCCCCTCGTCCCGGCGGCGCACCCCGATCGCTGGTGGGGCCTGTTCGAGCCCACCCGCAGTACGGTCCCGCTCCGGGACCGTGACCAGCCGGTCGCCCTCTCGGGCAGCGCGCTCGACCAGCTCGCCAACACCTGCGCGCTCCAGTGGTTCCTCGGCCGGGAGGTCAAGGCCGACGCCCCCGCCACGGCGGCGCAGGGCTTCGGCAACGTCATTCACGTCCTCGCCGACGAGGTCGCCTCCGGGCGGACCGCCGCCGACCTCGACGTCCTCATGGAGCGCCTGGACTCGGTCTGGGACGCGCTGGTCTTCGACGCCCCCTGGAAGTCGGCCCAGGAGAAGGACCACGCCCGTCTGGCGCTCGAACGTTTCCTCCGGTGGCACGTGATGGACCGGGGCGGGCGGACCGCCGAAGCCACCGAGCACGCCTTCGACGTCACCCTGGAGGCGGGTGCGTACGAGGTGCGGATCCGTGGCTCCATGGACCGGGTCGAGCGCGGTGCCGACGGTCGCGCCTATGTCGTCGACTTCAAGACCGGCCGTCAGGCCCCCACGGGCGCCGAGGTCGCCCACCACCCCCAGCTCGCCGTGTACCAGCTCGCCGTGCGTGAGGGTGCCCTCGACGCGGCCTTCGATGGCGAGCGTCCCGAGCCGGGCGGTGCCGAACTGGTGCATCTGCGGCGCGGCTCCGCCGCCAAGGAGGGCGGCGACGGTCTGCCGAAGGTGCAGTCGCAGGAACCGCTCGTGGGGGAGTGGGCGGGAGAACTGCTCGCGACGGCGGCGGGCCGCGTGCTGGACGAACGATTCTCCCCCGTCACCGGCCAGCACTGCGCGACCTGTTCCTTCCGCACCTCCTGCAGCGCCCGTCCCGAGGGCCGTCACATCGTGGAGTGAGCCACCACGGCCCGGCTTCGCGGCGATGCCGCCGGAGCGACGACCGCCGGCGGCACGGCGCCGACCGCGGCCCCGCCCCACCGGATCTTCGGCCGGACGGGCGTGCGCGGCCGTGACCGGCGGGTATTCCGGCGCCGAGGGTGGGCCCGGGCGTACGCGATGGGGCTGGGTCGTGTCCGCACAGTAGCGCCGTCCGCCCGGAGGGAGGGGGCTGCGGCGTCCGGTGCTGGGGGCACCCCGGGCCGAAGGCTCAGGGGGAGATCGCAAGGCGGTGGGGGTACCCCCGGCGAAGCCAGGGGGCGGTTTCCCTCGTACGGGACGTACTCGGGAAAGCCCGACAACGCTGGGGGTGCCCCCGGGCTC
>NZ_JBHVHF010000261.1:0-11687 GCF_042800315.1 Streptomyces sp. NPDC057638 | reverse complement strand
GTTGATAGGCCGGATCTGGAAGCCAGGTAACTGGTGAAGGTGACCGGTACTAATAGGCCGAGGGCTTGTCCTCAGTTGCTCGCGTCCACTGTGTTGGTTCTGAAACCACGAACCAGACCGTTATGCCGGTTGGTTGGTTTTATAGTGTTTCGGTGGTTATAGCGTGAGGGAAACGCCCGGTTACATTCCGAACCCGGAAGCTAAGCCTCACAGCGCCGATGGTACTGCAGGGGGGACCCTGTGGGAGAGTAGGACGCCGCCGAACTAATATTGAAGACCTTGGGCCCTGGACAGTTTCTGTCCGGGGCCCAAGGCGTATATGCGTCCACTGGCGGTTTTCCTGTTACAGGTGGTTCGGTTTCCCTGTGCTGGTTGAGGGGTCTCGTGATGAGGCCCCTTTTTTCATGCCCGGAAACGGATGACGGATGCCGGATGGCTGAGCGCGCTGTCCCGGGGGGCATGGCGGAGGGGGCTCTCCTCACCTCCGTACGGCTACTGAGGGAGGGGCTCCTGCCAGCGGGCGCGGGCCTGTTCGGGGGAGCGGAGGAGGGCCAGGGTGGGGAGGCCGAGGGCGGGGCCGGTGGTGAGGAGCTCCGGGAGGGCGGGGAGCGGGGCGACCGCGGCCACATCGTCGAGCACGAGGGTCAGTGGTGGGTCGAGCCGGCCGGAGGATGACCGTGCGGCCATGCGGCGGCCGTGCTCGACCACGTCTGACGCCAGAGCGGTCAGCAACGGCATCGCTCCGGGCTGGGACTTCGGGTCCTCGATGGACTCGCCCACTACGTAGAGGGTTCCCCCTTCGTTCACAAATGATTCCAGAATGAGCGAATCATTTCGGTTCGGTGTGCAAGCTTGACGGATATGTACCGAAGAGAGACTGGATAGCGTGCGGGCGACCAACTGCTGGGCCAGCTCGCGGCGTTCCGGGTAGGCGGTGAGCGCGGACTCCAGCAGCCCGGCCTGGCCGCTCGCGGCCTTGGGGCTGGTCCGGAGGATCCGTACGGCCTCCTGGGCGCCCGAGCCGCCGGCCCAGCGGTGGACCTGCTTGAAGGGGCGGCCGTCCACGGCGGCGGCGTGGAGCCAGCAGCGCAGCAGGGTCTCGGCGGTGTCGGCCATGGCCGCGTCCAGGAGGGCGCGGGGGCGGACGGGGGCGAGCAGGGCGGCGGCGCGGGCCGCGGCCGTCTCCACCCGCTCACAGTGGGCCGTCGGGGACCAGTGGAGCCGGGCGGGGGTGTCGCAGAGGTGCCCCGGGTCATAGACCAGGACCGGGCCGAGTTTGGCGCGGGTGTCCTTGGTCTCGTCCCAGACGGTCGGGTCGGAGGTGATGACGAGGGCCGGGCCCTCGGCCTCCAGCACGGCACGGACGGCGGAGGGCCGTCGGGCGGCCGGATCGCCGTAGAGCAGCCGGGGGGCGCGCGGCGGTGGCACGGGCATGACGATGTCGGTGGGCCCCGGGCCCCCGTCGGCTGCCGCTCCGTTCTCGGGGGTACGCGGGGCTGGTGGGACGGGTTCGGGCGCCGGTGGCGTCAGGGGTGCCGGCTCCAGGACGGCCGGTGACACGGGCGCGGGGGCGTCCTGGGCCGTGGCTCCCTCACCGTCCGCCCCGTCCGTCCGTTCCCTGTCCATCCGCTTCGCGGGCCCGGCGGCGGAGGCCTCGTGGCGGGCCGCGCGGACCGACCTCCAGCGGGCCAGGGTGCCCAGCAGGAAGATCGCCAGCACCAGGAGGAGCATCGCCTCGCCGATGACCAGCCCCCAGAACAGGCCGTAGCCCGAAAGGTCCGCCGCCGGTGTGGCGGGCCAGGCGGCCGCGAGGTCG
Organism: Streptomyces sp. NPDC057638; assembly: GCF_042800315.1. Taxonomy (NCBI): domain Bacteria; kingdom Bacillati; phylum Actinomycetota; class Actinomycetes; order Kitasatosporales; family Streptomycetaceae; genus Streptomyces; species Streptomyces sp. NPDC057638. The sequence continues at coordinate 9,871 of NZ_JBHVHF010000261.1, read as the reverse complement.
GCGGGTGCCGAGACCAGGGAGCGCAAGGCCAGGGGCGTACGAGGGAGGGTGACCCCCGTGGGCCAGGCGCCATGCGCCAGCAGCCCCGCCAGCCCGGTGGCCGTCCACACCATGACGAGCAGGCTCGCGACCAGGCCGACGACACCGATGAGCAGCCCGTCGGGAACGCCTCCGCCCCGCCCGCCCGGCTCGGGGCCGTAGTGATCGCCCCGGTGGCCCGCGTGGTGCGGAGGACCGTGGCGGGGGCGGTGGGCGCCCTCGTATCCGTATCCGTACCTCCGACGGCGGTCCGCCGGGCGGCGGCCGGAGGGGCCGGGGGTGGGGGAGGGCATGTCAGGCGACCGTGGACTCGGAGGAGTCGGTGGCCGGTGCCGGGTACTGCATATGCGGGGCGTCGTCGTGGCGCTGGCGTTCGATGAGGGCGGCGCGCTGCTCGGTCTCCCACTCGGCGGCGGCGAGGTCGGGCGGCAGGACGGGGGTGGCGGACTCGGTCATGGCGCGGTCGGTGAAGACCAGAGGGCGTTCGGCCTCGGTGATCAGGTGTTTGACGACCTGGACATTGCCGTTGACGTCCCAGACGGCGATGCCGGGAGTGAGGGTCGGGATGATCTCCACCGCCCAGCGGGGCAGCCCGAGGACCCGGCCGGTGGCGCGGGCCTCGTCGGCCTTCTGGGCGTAGATGGTGCGGGTGGACGCCATCTTGAGGATGGCGGCGGCCTCGCGGGCGGCCGCGCCGTCGACGACATCGGAGAGATGGTGGACGACGGCGACGAAGGAGAGGCCGAGGCGGCGGCCGAACTTGAGCAGCCGCTGGAAGAGCTGGGCGACGAAGGGGCTGTTGATGATGTGCCACGCCTCTTCGACCAGGAAGATCCGCTTCTTGCGGTCGGGGCGGATCCAGGTGTGTTCCAGCCAGACGCCGACGATCGCCATGAGGATGGGCATGGCGATGGAGTTGCGGTCGATATGGGAGAGGTCGAAGACGATCAGGGGGGCGTCGAGGTCGATACCGACGGTCGTGGGGCCGTCGAACATGCCGCGTAGATCGCCGTCGACCAGCCGGTCGAGGACGAGGGCGACATCGAGGCCCCAGGCGCGGACGTCGTCTATATCGACGTTCATCGCCTCGGCCGACTCGGCCTCGGGGTGGCGCAACTGCTCCACGATGTCGGTGAGGACGGGCTGGCGGTTGGTGATGGTCTCGTTGACGAAGGCGTGCGCGACCTTGAGCGCGAAGCCGGAGCGTTCGTCGAGACCATGGCCCATCGCGACCTCGATGATGGTGCGCAGCAGGGCGAGCTGCCCGGTGGTGGTGATCGACGGATCCAGGGGGTTGAGCCGGATCCCGCCGTCGAGCGCGGTCATCGGGTCCAGCCGGATGGGGGTTATCCCCAGCTGCTGGGCGATCAGATTCCACTCGCCGACGCCGTCCTCGCCCTGGGCGTCGAGGACGACGACCTGGCGGTCGCGGAAGCGGAGCTGGCGCAGGACGTACGTCTTCTCCAGGGCCGACTTGCCGTTGCCGGACTCCCCGAGGACGAGCCAGTGGGGTGCGGGCAGCTGCTGGCCGTAGAGCTGGAACGGGTCGTAGATATAGCCCTTGCCGCTGTAGACCTCACGTCCGATGATCACGCCCGAGTCGCCGAGGCCGGGGGCGGCGGTCGGCAGGTAGACGGCCTGGGCCTGACCCGTGGAGGTACGGACGGACGGCCGGACCGTCTCGACCTTGCCGAACAGGAACGACGTGAACGCCTCGGTGAGGGCGGTCAGCGGATCTCGCATCGGATCAGGGCCCCTAACGGCGGATGCCGGTCGCGAACGGCAGCGTGTTCACAAAGGCCCGGTGGTGCTCGCGGTCGCACCACTCCAGCTTGAGATACGACTTTCCGGCTGAGGCCCTGATCGTGCGCTTGTCCCGGGCCAGCGCCTCGGGGGAGCGGGACGACACCGTGATGTACCCGACGAGGTTGACCCCGGCGGCACCGCTGGCGAGATCTTCACCCCGTTGGTCGAGACGGCCGTGGGCGGCGATGTCCCGGGGGTCGACCGTACGGTTCATCTTGGCGGCGCGGCTGGCGTCGGCCTCGTCGTTGGTCTTCTCGGTGAGCATCCGCTCGATGGCGACCTCGGTGGGCTCCAGGTCCATGGTGACGGCGACCGTGCGGATCACGTCGGGGGTGTGGACGAGCAGCGGGGCGAGGAAGTTGACGCCGACCGGGGTCATGGGCCACTCCTTCACCCAGGCGGTGGCGTGGCACCAGGGGGCACGGGTGGAGGACTCGCGGGTCTTGGCCTGGAGATAGGTGGGCTCGGTGGCGTCGAGTTCGGCGGGCCAGGCGTTCCGCTTGGTCATGGCCTGGATGTGGTCGATCGGGTGGTCCGGGTCGTACATCGAGTGGACCAGCGAGGCGAGCCGCCCCTGGCCGAGGGGCTGGCGGACGCGGATGTCGGCCTCGGCGAGACGGGCGCAGATGTCGGTCAGCTCACGTGCCATCACCACGGCCAGCCCCGCGTCCTTGTCGAGCCGGCGGCCCCGGGTGGTCGCGCGCGAGGCGCGCGCCATGGCGTGGGCCTCGGCGGCGAGCTCGCGGGTGTAGTGCATACAGGCGACGAGGTAGGCGCGGTGCTGCTCGCTGGAGGTGGACACCATCGACTGGAGCTGCTCGTAGGAGTCGCGCAGCCAGATGGGGGAGTGCGGGTCGCCGCGCTGGGAGACGTCCTTGGCGTGGGCGTCGGGGTCGGCGGGCAGGGTGCGCGCCAGCATCTGGAGGCGGGTGACGAACCCGTCTCCATTGGCGACGTGTTGCAGCAGTGTGCCGAAGCGGTCGACGAGGGCCTCCTGGTCCTCGCTGTCGCGCAGTCCGACGCCCGGGCCCTCGATCTCGATGGCGGCGGTGACGGTGCGGCGGTCGGCGTGGAGGAGGACGGCGATCTCGTCCGGCCCGAAGGGGGCCGCGAGCCAGCTGATCCGTCCGATGCCGGGCGGCGGTCCGACCTCGATCTCCCGCCCGTCGAGCCGGGTGCCCGCCTCGGCGGCGCCGGAGCGGTAGACGCTCGTGCCGCGCACGGTCCGCTTGAAGCTGCGGTTGATCTCGAACCACTTGTAGAAGGTGCGGTGTTTGTACGGGACGTACACCGCGGCCAGGGCGATCATCGGGAAGCCCACCAGCAGGGCGATGCGCGCGGAGAGGACGGGGATCAGCAGCCCGCTCATCATGCCGAGGAACGCGCCGATGACGATGAGCGCGATCTCGCCGGTCTCCCGGTTCTTGCCGATGATCGCGTTCGGCCGGGCGCGGCCGATGAGATAGGTGCGGCGGGGCGCGATGGGATGGGACTGGGTGCTCAACGCCCTCCTCCTCCCGTGCCGGTGGTATTGCGGTTGCCATGCGGCCCCGGGCCGCTACGGGGTGGTGGGGCCACGGCTCCCTGGCCGCCCGCGGGGCCGGTGGGGCGGCTGCTGTGGGCGGCGACCCCGCCCCCGATGGCGTTGTTGGGCGGAGGGGCGGCGGAGGCGCTGGATCCGCCGTCCTGGCCGCCCGCGTTCCCCCGTACCCCGTGGGTCTTGATGCCCTGTGAGACCAGGGCGGCGGGGGAGCTGATGACGGCGGCGGCGCGGTTCTCGACCCCGCCCTGGAGGCGGTTGTTGCGGGAGGCGACGATCTCGTCACCGAAGCCGGGGACGAAGCGGTAGATCATCGCGGAGGCGATGATGGCCAGGATGATGATGGCGAGCCCGGAGACGATCGAGGAGATCGAGTCGGAGTCGCTGGTGTCGGTGAGCGCGCCCGCGAGGCCGAGGACGATGGCGATGACCGGTTTGACCAGGATGATCGCGATCATGAGTCCGGCCCAGCGGCGGATGTTGCCCCACATGTTCTTGTCGACGAGGCCGGAGTACACGACCACACCGAGCAGCGCGCCCACGTAGAGCACGATCGCGCGGATGAACAGCTCCAGGTAGAGCACGCCCGCCGCGACGATGGTGACCAGGGAGACGACGATCTGCATGATCGGCCCGCCGCCGATGTCGTTGCCCTGTTTGAGGGCGGCGGAGAAGCTGCCGAAGAACCGGTCCGTCTCGGCGGCGGTGCCGCCCGCGATGACCTCGGTGATGCTGTCGGTGGCGGAGACCAGGGTGTAGAGGATCAGCGGGGTGAAGGCGGAGGCGAGGACGGTGAGCCAGAGGTAGCCGATGGCCTCGGAGATCGCCGTGAGCACGGGGACACCGCGCATGGCGCGCTTGGCGATGGCCAGCAGCCACAGGAGCAGGGTGAGGACGGTGGCGGCGGCGAAGACGACCGCGTACTGGGAGAGGAAGGTGGTGTTGGTGAAGTCGACGGTGGCGGTGGACTTCACCGCCTTGGAGAGCGTCTCCACCGTCCAGGCGGCGGCGTCGGTGCAGGCGCGGCCGAGGGCGCCGAGGGGGTCGGCGGCGGAGGTGGGGTCGTTGGCGGGGGAGCGGCTCGCTCCTTCGCCGTCCTCGCAGTACCGCCGGGCCGCACCGCTGAGATAGCGGCAGTCGTCGTTGTTGCCGCTGGGGGTGGGGCTCGGACTGCCCGATGGCGACGGGGTGGGTTCGGCGGCGGCGTGTGACGCCAGCAGGACCACGGTGGCCTGGAGGGAGGCGAGCGCACCCCCCACCGCGAGGAGACGGCGGGCCCCGGCGGAGGGCGCACGGCGGCTAGCGGGCATACGTGAACCCTCCGAACTTCTCGACGGCCTCGGCCATCTCCTCGGCCCCGGAAGCGGTCTGGTCGCGACCGACGGGAACCGGCCCGTCCTTCTGGGTGAAGTCGGCGACCTTCCAGTCGCCGCCGACCCAGGTCAACTGGAGTGTGTTGGTGTGCCAGCTCTGGGTGACCGGGTTCTTGGAGTTCTCCCCGGCCAGTCCGAAGAGCGCCGAGTACCAGACGGAGACGGTCGCCGCGTTCTGGCCGAACCGTTCCACCTTGGCGCCCAGCGGGTTGTAGCGGGTGACCATGGTCATTCCGCTCGGTGCCGTGCCGTCCGGGCGCAGCCCGACGCCGGCGAGGAAGTCACGGCCCGAGTAGATCCGTCCCAGGGCTTCCTGGCGGGCCTTCACCACGGCCGGTGCGTAGACGGTGGCGACGATACGGTCGCGCTGTTCCTTGTCGTACATCCCGTCGGAGCCGAGCGCGACCACATAGTTCGCGGCGGCGCTCTGGGCGCCCTGCGTGTCCCGTGCGTACCCGGTGGGGATGGAGCCCGTCTTGCCCGTGACGGGCTTGACCCCGCTGGCCGCCGTCGACTCGGGCCGGGGGCCCGCGGCGGAGCCGCCCGGTCCCTTGTCCTCCTCGCCGCCCCGGTTGACGAGGACGATGGCCGCGAACAGCAGAACGATCACGGCGACGAACCCGATGACCGGGCGTGAGGGGCGCGGGCGGCCGCCGCGTGGGCCGTGGCCGTCGGGGTCGGTGGGGCCGGGCAGCCGGGTCCGGGTCTGTCCGGTGCCGCCGAAGCCGCCGTGGCCGTCGTCAGGGTGGCCGCCGGTGTCGCGGTAGCCGCGCTCGTCGCCGAGGCTCATGTCGCCTGTGTCCCCTCACTCCGCCGGGGGTGGCCCCCTCCGCCCCCTCCGTGGTCCTGACGCGGTTCCGTGCCGTACGCGGTCGGCGCCGCGGCGCACGGCGTACCGCCGTACGACGACGGTAGCCGCGCTGCGTTCCGGGCGGGCGCGGGGTGGTGACTCGGCATCAGGGGGACGCAACCTTCGGGGGGCCGGGGGGCTCGCGGAGTAGAGGGGCGGACGGGTGGGATGAGGGCGGGTCAGACCGCCATCCCGTACACAATCGTGAACACTGTCCCCAGAGATCCGATGATGAACACACCGGCGAGCCCGGCGACGATCAGTCCCTTGCCCTGTTCCGCGCTGAAGGTGTCACGCAGCGCCGTCGCGCCGATGCGCTGTTTGGCCGCGCCCCAGATGGCGATGCCGAGGCAGATCAGGATGGCCACCGCCATCACCACTTCGATCATCACCCGGGCCTCGTTGCCCAGGCTGCCGAAGGGTCCCCAGTCCGGGGCGATTCCGCCAATGATGGTGTTGATGTCGCCCTTTTCCGCTGCCAGGATCATCTGTAACTCACCGCCCCTGTCGGTTGGTTAGCCACCCGTGCCGGTCGGCATGGGTCATCGCTCTATCTTCGCTGATGAAGCCGCCCTCGTAAGCCGACTTGGCGGGTCTCTTTACCCGATCTCCGCACGTATGACCGATGCCACCCCCCTGACCTGCGGAGAAGTGGATCTTTCCACCGTTCGGAGTCGTACCGTCACTCTGTGTATCACGCTGTGTGACTCCGGGCAATGACTGTTGTTGTTCCACCATTGGGGCGCTCCTCACGTTTCGGGCGCGCCTTGTCATCATTCGGCGGGGGCGATGGGAAACGTTACGTCAAGCCCCTTCCCTGGTGATTCCGTTTGGCTAGGGTGACCGCCGTGACGGAGAACGAGCGCATACGCGACCGGATCGACACGACGCGTCCCCACACCGCCCGTATCTGGAACTACTGGCTTGGTGGTAAGGACAACTACCCCGTCGACCGCCAGGCGGGCGACCAGATCCGGGAGATCCATCCCGGTATCGGGGAGTACGCCCGCGCCGACCGCCTCTTCCTCGGCCGGGCCGTGCACCATCTGGTCACCGAGGAGGGGGTCCGCCAGTTCCTTGACATCGGCACCGGGCTGCCGAGCGCCGACAACACCCACGAGGTCGCCCAGCGCGCCGCCCCCGGCGCCCGGGTCGTCTACGTCGACAACGACCCCCTCGTCCTCGCCCACGCCCGCGCGCTGCTCACCAGCTCCCCTCAGGGGCGGACCGACTACCTCGACGCCGACTTACGCGATGTCGACACCATCCTGGAACGCGCCGCCGCGACCCTCGACCTGACCGAGCCCGTCGCCCTGATGCTGCTCGGCGTCGTCATCTTCATCCAGGACCACGAGGAGTCGTACGACGTCGTACGGCAGGTCATGGACGCCCTGGCGCCCGGCAGCTTCCTGGTGCTCTCGCACACCATCACCAGCCCGGCGATGCCGGAGGTGGACGCGGCCGTCGCCTTCTGGAACGAGCACGGCACGCCCCGGCTCACCCAGCGCACCCCCGACCAGGTCGCGCGCTACTTCGACGGCATGGAGATGGTGCCTCCCGGTCTCGTCTCCTGCTCCCACTGGCGCCCGCCCCGGCCCGAGGCCCCGCCGCCCGAGGTCGCGATGTTCGGCGCGGTCGCCCGTAAACCCTGACCGCGCGACCGGGACGCGTGCGTCGTCCGCGCGTCTCCTCTGTGCCGTGTGCGGAGCGCTTCCTGGGTGACGCGTCCGACGTGTCGTCAGGAAGGGGTACGGAGTGAGGGGGCGCGTGCGCGGACGCGGGAGCCCCGGCCCGCCGGCCGGAGGCGGCGCCGGGGTGGGCGGCGGGCGGCTCGGGCACCTCGTGCCGCACAGAACGCCCACCTACACTGACGCGAGGCGTACTCCCCAGGAGTGAAGGGTGGCTGACGGTGCGTAAGGCCTGGCTGATCGCGGGGATCTGCTTCGGGCTGAGCCTGGCGTTCATCGCGCTGCTCGTCGTCGGCACGCTCACCGCCGCCTCGGGGCTCTTCGGCGGCGGGGGCAAGAACGGCGCCGTGGCGCTGGCGAAGGGCGCCGTTCCCGCCCGCTATCAGCAGCTGGTGCAGACCTGGGGCAATCTCTGCCCGTCGCTCAACCCCGCGCTGCTGGCCGCACAGCTCTACCAGGAGAGCGGCTGGAACCCCCGGGCGCAGAGCCATGCCGCCGCCCAGGGCATCGCGCAGTTCATCCCCGGCACCTGGGCCACCCACGGCATCGACGGGGACAAGGACGGTGACCGCGATGTCTGGGACCCGGCCGACGCGATCCCCTCCGCCGCGTCCTACGACTGCGCGCTGGCCCAGTACGTCAAGAAGGCGCCGGGCGACCCCACCAGCAACATGCTCGCCGCGTACAACGCGGGCCCGTACGCCGTCATCAAGTACGGCGGTGTGCCCCCGTACAAGGAGACCCAGCACTATGTGAAGATCATCCGCGGTCTGGAGAAGAGCTTCGCCCGGCCGGTCGGGCGGGTCGATCCCTCGCGGCAGGCGGCCGGGGCGATCTCCTACGCCCAGCAGAAGCTCGGCACGCCCTATCTCTGGGGCGGCACCGGCACCCCTGGGCAGCGCGGACGCTTCGACTGCTCCGGACTGACGCAGGCCGCCTACGACTCGGTGGGGATCGGACTTCCCCGGGTCGCCAACGACCAGTACAACGCGGGCCCGCACCCCTCCCGTGAGGAGCTGCTCCCCGGTGACCTGGTCTTCTTCTCCGACGACCTCACCAACTCCCGGGCCATCCGCCATGTCGGCATCTACGTCGGCGGCGGTTACATGATCAACGCGCCGCGGCCCGGTGCCGTGATCCGCTTCGACAAGATCGACACCCCGGACTACTTCGGCGCCACCCGGGTGACCGAGGAGGGCGCGAAGTCCCTGCCGGACTTCGACTCCCGGGGGGTCGCCCGCCGCGCCTGACGAGGTGCCCTGGTGCCGGATACCGCGTCTGACGAGGCGCCTCGGTGCCGGGTACCCGCGTCTGACGAGGCGTCCGGCATCGTGACACGGCCGGAACCTTTCGCTGGTGACAGGGCCTGAGCTGCGGTGACGTATTTCTCTTCGATAACGTCATGGTGATCGTTCGGTGGAGAGTGGAACGTCCGGGCGAGGCGGGGCGTTCTCCCTCCAGAGCGGACGCCCATCATGCGTCGGCCTCCCGGCCGGGCGCCGGGCGGTCGCCGTCGTGGCTGCGCGCGGCTTCCCGTGGGCGGACCGCCCTCGCGCGCCGACCGCGCACCGATCGCGAACCGACAGGCACACGCCGGAAGGCGACACAAGGCTAAGGGGCCGGAGTAGATGGCTGGAGTCACCACGGGGATCCCACTCGCGGAGGCGGGCGGAGGATCGGGCCCCGATGTCAGCCTGCTCTACGACATCAACGGCCTCTCCAAGGCGGCCCCGCCCTGGGTCGACAGCGTCATGGGTTTCATCGGTGAGTACGGCATCATGGCCGGGCTCGCCATCGTCGGACTGCTGAGCTGGTGGGTCGCGCGCCGCCAGGCCGCGCGCGAGGACGCCGTCACCGCCGTCGCCGGGCTCGCCTGGGCGCCGCTCGCCGCCGCGCTCGCCGTGATCGTCAACATCCCCATCCGGGGCTTCGTGGAGCGACCACGCCCCTTCGTGGACCACAAGGACCTGGAGGTCCTGGTCTCCGGCAAGACGGACTTCTCGTTCGTCAGCGACCACTCGACGATGGCCATGGCCCTGGCGGTCGGCATCTTCCTCGTCCACCGCAAGCTCGGCCTCGGCGCGCTCGCGCTCGCCTTCGCCGAGGGCTTCCTGCGGATCTACATGGGTGTGCACTACCCGACCGACGTCATCGGCGGTTTCGCCCTCGGTACGGCGATCACCCTGCTGCTCGCGCCGGTGGCGATGGCCCTGCTCACCCCGCTGGTATCGGCGATAGCCGGTTCCCGCACGGCGGGTGTCCTGGTCCATGCGCCGGGTGCCGGGGCCGGGCGGGCCGAGCCGGTGGAGATGTCCGGCTCCCGGGGCCGTGGGCGCCGGGAGCGCGATCTCGCGGCCTGAGCCGCCGCCCCCCACCTCACCGGGACAGCACCACCAGCGCCCCTCGGCCGACGCCGGGGGGCGCCGGCCTTGTGCGGGCCCGGACGCGTGGGCGGCGGGGCGGTGCCGGACGCGGTGTGAGCGGGCGGGTCAGCGCCGTATGCCGCGTTCGCCCCGCTCGCGCCGGCTACGGCGCTCGCGGTAGGTGCGGCGCTGGTGGCGGCGGAGTATCAGGA
>NZ_JBHVHF010000260.1:0-11701 GCF_042800315.1 Streptomyces sp. NPDC057638 | reverse complement strand
CCGGTGCGGGGCGCGCGGTGCGCGCGGCGCGCCCGGGGCCAGGGCGGCGGCGGTGAGCGCCGACGCCGTCGCGGCGGCCGCGGCGGCCGGGCCGACCCCGGCCGCGATCACCTCGACGGCGTCACCGGCGCCCGCGGCGACGGCATCGGCCTCCGCCGCCACGGCGGTCACGACCAGTACGCGCACGGCCCGCCCCTCATGTCGTCACACCCGCCGGATCAACCGGATCAGTCTTTCTTCTCCAGGTTGAAGACCCAGATGCCGAGCAGCTTCTTGCCGCTGGTCTCCACGATGCTGATCTTCGCGCTGCCGGACGGCTGGCCCGTCTGCGACGTGAAGAACGCGCTGGCGGGGATGGAGCGGTACGTCTTGGTGTACGGCTCCTGCTCGGCGGGCTGGCCACCGATGAACAGCGTCCAGCCGTTCTCGGCGATCTCCGGGTCGACACCGAAGCGGATCCGGTCGTCGACGGCGACCTTGACGGTCTTGCCGGTGCCCTTGTTGAGGCAGTCCTGGATCACGGACTCCTTCAACGGCTTGCCGTCGTTGTAGCAGGCGGCCTCGGAGTTCACGGACTCCGTCCCGACCGTGACGGTCGCGAGCGGCGTCGGCTTTTCACAGGCCGAGAGGACGAGGAGCCCGGCGCTGACGGCACCGATGGCGGCGGTGGTCCGGCGACGCCTGCCGGAGAGGAACGCAACGGTCATGGCCGAAAGGCTATCGGGCCCACCAGCCATGTCCACGCCGGGGTCCGGCGCGCCGGGCTTTCCCCCGCCCCGGGCCCACGCGGGGTGGACCGGGCGCGCGGGGTCAGACGAGGTGAGGGTGGGGGGTGTGGCGGGCGTGGGTGAGGAGGCCGCGGGCCGCGGTCAGCGCCCCCGTACCGACGATCCCCGCCGCCACCGCCATCCCCAGCACCCCGTTCAGCGGCAGCACGATCCCCACCGCGCCCCCCACCACCCACGCCATCTGCAACAGCGTCTCCGAGCGGGCGAACGCCGAGGTCCGCACCTCTTCCGGCACGTCCCGCTGGATCAGCGCGTCGAGCGAGAGCTTGGCCAGCGCCTGGCAGAAGCCCGCCGTGGCGCCGAGGACGGCGACCATGCCCGCCCCGAAGAAGACGGCCGTCAGGATCGCCACGCCGAGCGCGATCCCCAGCACGGTGGCGATGATCGCTTCGGGGGCCCGGGCCCGCAGCCAGGCGCCGACGGCGGTGCCGAGCGCGTTGCCGGTGCCCGCCGCGACACCGACGATCGCCAGGGAGACGGCCGCGCTCTGCCCGGCCACGGGATGCTCTCTCAGCAGGAAGGCCAGAAAGAAGATGAGAAAGCCGGAGAGCATCCGGAACGCCACGTTCGCCTGAAGACCATGGAGTACCGAGGGCCCCACGGTCCGCAGGCTCGGCTTCCGCTCCCCGTGGGCGAGCATGTGCGCCTTGCGCTCGCCCTTGGCGGAGTCGACCACCGGGGGCATCCGCAGCGCCCAGTAGCCGCCGAGGAGGAAGAGCGCGCACGCGCCGTAGAGGGGCCACTGGGGGCCGATCCGGTGCAGTCCGGCCCCGATGGGCGCGGCGATGCCCGTCGCCAGCAGGCCCGCCAGGGTGACCCGGGAGTTCGCCTTGACCAGGGAGATCCGTGGGGGCAGCAGCCGGGGTACGACGGCGCTGCGGACGACTCCGTACGCCTTGGAGGCGACCAGGACGCCGAGCGCCGCCGGATAGAGCTCGATACCGCCGGTCGCGACCGCGCCGGACAGCCCGAGCGCCAGCACCGCGCGGACCAGCATCGCCGCCGACATCGCGGCGCGGCGGCCGTGGGGCACCCGGTCGAGCAGGGGGCCGATCACGGGCGCCAGCAGGGCGAACGGCGCCAGGGTGATCGCGAGGTAGAGGGTGACGCGGCCCCGGGCCTCGTCGGTGGGGACGGAGAAGAAGACGGTGGAGGCGAGCGCGACGGTGATCATCACATCGCCCGCGCCGTTGACGGCGTGCAGTTCGATCAGCTTGCCGAGGCCGGATTCGCCCGCGCCATGGGCGTGGGTGGCCTTGCGGATCCCGCGCCCGGTGAGCCGGAACGGCGACCGCAGGACGCGGCCGACCGCCCGGCACGCTCTGGCGAACGACCCGGAGGCGTTGGACGAGCTGGCGGCTGCCATCTCGCCATAGTGCCCCACGGGGGGCGTGCGGGTGGGGCGATGTGCGCCACACGGCGCGGTGGTGTGACGCCCGGGTGACCTCCTGGTGAACCGGGGCAGACCGGGGCGCCCGGGCGCCCCGGGGGTGGGTGGGACGGGTGGGACGGAGCGGGCCATTCACGCCACCGGCGGGCACCGGAGCCCCGCCCCGGGGCGCTCCGCGCCACCCCCGGAAAAGTCTCCTTGTCCACACCGTGACCCGCCTCTGGCGCTGTCTTTAGGGCACGCAGGTGGGCGCGGAGCTGTCGAGGGGGTAGCGTGCGTAGCGCGTCACCGGCGATCGTTCCCGGCCGCGCGCCTCTTCGGCATCCCTCAGAATGGATGACGTTAGGTACGCCCGGGACAGGTTCGGTCGGGGCGCGGACGTCGATGCGGCCCTCTGGTCCGCTCCGCCCGCCGCCCTGGACCACCCCAACGGGAGGCGTACCCGTGAGACGGCGTAGGAGAGAAGCGAGACCTGTGAGTGCTGCGACGACGCGAAGCCGAACCCCTGACCGTCTGTGCGCCGAGGCGGTAGACCTCGCCCGCACGGCGGCCGAGGAGATCGCGGCCCCAGGTGTGGTGGGCGAGCATGTGTCCCTCACCGCGGAGGGGGACCGGGTCGTCACGCACTTCTTCGAGTGCAAGGAGCCCGGGTACCGGGGCTGGCGCTGGGCCGTGACCGTGACCCGGGCCTCGCGCGCCAAGCTCGTCACCCTCGACGAGACCGTGCTGCTGCCCGGTCCTGACGCCCTGCTGGCGCCCGAGTGGGTGCCGTGGAGCGAGCGGCTGCGCCCGGGTGACATGGGCCCCGGCGATCTGCTGCCGACCGAGGCCGACGATCCGCGCCTGGAGCCCGGCTACACCGGCGAGGACGTACCGCCGCCGAACTCGGTGCTCAGCGAGACCTCCCCCGACCTGGTGGAGCGGATCGACGCGGAGGACGCCGAGCTGACCGACCGCGTCCCGGCCGACGCCGCCGTCAACGGGCGGGCCGAGATCGCCGCCGTCGCCGAGGAACTGGGGATGCGGCGCGCCCGGGTGCTGTCCCGGTACGGGCTGCGGACCGCAGCCGACCGCTGGGACGAGTCCTTCGGCGAGCGCACCCCGATGGCGCAGGCCGCTCCCGCGACCTGTCTGACGTGTGCGTTCCTGGTGCCGCTCGCGGGGTCGCTGCGGCAGGCGTTCGGGGTGTGCGCGAACGAGTTCGCGCCCGCCGACGGCCGGGTGGTGTCGCTGTCGTACGGGTGCGGGGGCCACTCGGAGGCGGCGGTGATGCCGAAGCCGCCGAAGCGCCCGGAGCCGGTGCTGGACTCGATGGGCACGGACGCGTTCCCCCTCCACCCGTCCTCCGACGACGATCTGGGCCACTCCTAGTCCCTGTCCGCGACGTAGGCGCCCCTGGGCTTCACCCGGGGGCACCCCCGCCCGGGCCGCCGGGCCCGCCAGGGGTGGGGCCAGGCCCAGGGGGAGTTCCCCTCGCACCGGCCGCGCGGGGCGTACTGACCACGCACCGGGGGCATCCCGGCGGCACGGCGTGGGCGGCGGGCCGGGCGACGGCACCCGCCCCGTACACCCGGGGGACGGGCACCGCGCCCCGCGTCCGCGCCTGCCCTGCGGGACGGCGCCGGAGGCCGGTCCTACAGGAAGGCGATCGAGGTCGCCCGGTCGTTCATCGCGTCCCCGACGTACGAGGTCGACTGCCGGTACTCCTGGTTGAAGCCGGAGGTGTTCGGCGCGTCCCACAGCTCTATCCAGCAGGACAGCGTGGTGAGCGAGCTGACGGAGTTGTTCCGGATGCCGCCCGGCTCGTCGTTCGTTGTCGCAGCCATGAGCTGCTGCAAACGGCGCGGCGCGGCAGGTTCCTTGACGCCCCCTTGACCCGTACAGGACCCGACCCGGGCCGTACGACGCCCGACGGTGAGCCCGCCGGGGCGCCGGGGGCCGGTGGGGGGCGGGCGGACGCCGGGATGCGACGCGGTACCTTCAGCGCGGGCGGGGCGCACCCAGGATGTGACGTGCCCCGGCCGCACCCCCGACCCGGCAGAGCGGAGCACACCGTGAGCAGCGACACCCCCGAGTGGCCCGACCCGTTCGGCACCGCACGGCTGCGCCGCGCGGTCCTCAACGCCTGGGCCGCCGGTCCGGCCCGCTTCCGCGAGGACGCCAACGCCGAGGAGGAACTGGTCCTCGGCGGCTACCGCGACCGCCTGATCGTCGAGCTGGCGCAGAACGCCGCCGACGCCGCCGCCCGCGCGGCCGTCCCGGGGCGGCTGCGCCTCACCCTCAGCCCGGGGACGCACGACCGGGCCCCGGTCCTCGCCGCCGCCAACACCGGTGCCCCGCTGGACGCGACCGGGGTGGAGTCCCTCTCCACCCTCCGCGCCTCCGCCAAGCGCGCGCCGCGCGCCGAAGAAGCCCCAGCCGCCCCGGCCACCAGCGTCGGCCGCTTCGGTGTCGGCTTCGCCGCCGTCCTCACCGTCAGCGACGAACCCGCCGTGCTGGGCCGCCACGGCGGTGTCCGCTGGTCCCTGCCCGAGGCCCGCGCCCTCGCCGAGGAGACCGCCCAGGCCAGCCCCGGGCTCGGGGACGAGATCCGCCGTCGCGAGGGCCATGTGCCGCTGCTGCGGCTGCCGCTGCCCGCCGAGGGCACCGCGCCCGACGGGTACGACACGGTCGTCGTCCTGCCGCTGCGGGACACGGCCGCCGCCGATCTGGCCGAGCGGCTGCTCGCCGAGGTGGACGACGCGCTGCTGCTCGCCCTCCCGGGCCTCGCCGAGGTCGTGGTGGAGACCCCGGCGGGCACCCGTACCCTCACCCGCGCCGCCGACGGCCCGTACACGCTCATCACCGACTCCGTGCACGGCGCGCGGCGCTGGCGCACCGTCACCCACGGCGGGACGCTCGACGCCGAACTGCTGCGGGACCGTCCGACCGAGGAGCGGCTGCGGCCGGTCTGGTCGCTGACCTGGGCCGTCCCGGTGGACGCGGTCGGCGCGCCCGCCACCCCGCCCACCGCGCCCGTGGTCCACGCGCCGACCCCCACCGACGAGGCGCTCGGGGTGCCCGCGCTGCTGCTGGCGACCCTGCCGGTCGACAGCAGCCGCCGCCGGGCCGCGCCGGGCCCGCTGACCGACTTCCTGATCGAGCGGGCCGCCGACGCGTACGCGGAGCTGCTGGGCGACTGGCACCCGGTCTCCACCGGCACGATCGACCTGGTCCCGGGCCCGCTGGGCAAGGGCGAGCTGGACGGGACGCTGCGCGCGGCGATCCTGGCCCGGCTGCCCCGTACCGCGTTCCTGGAACCCGCCGCGCGCGAGGAGACCGGCACCGGCACGGACGTCCACCCCACACCGCCCGCCCTGCGCCCCATCGAGGCGGAGGTGCTGGAGGGCGCCGGGGCCGAGACCGTCGCCGTGCTGTCGGAGGTGCTGCCGAGCCTGCTGCCCGCCGGTCTGGAACGCCGGGC
This sequence comes from Streptomyces sp. NPDC057638, assembly GCF_042800315.1. Taxonomy (NCBI): domain Bacteria; kingdom Bacillati; phylum Actinomycetota; class Actinomycetes; order Kitasatosporales; family Streptomycetaceae; genus Streptomyces; species Streptomyces sp. NPDC057638. The sequence continues at coordinate 6,060 of NZ_JBHVHF010000260.1, read as the reverse complement.
CGAGCTGCGCACCCTCGGCGTGGCGCGGGTGCCGCTCACCGAGGCGATCGACCGGCTGGCCGGACTGGAACGCGCGCCGGGCTGGTGGCGGCGGCTGTACGACAGCCTCGCGGGCACCGACCCCGACCGCCTCAGCGGCCTGCCCGTCCCTCTCGCTTCCGGCCGTACCGTCATCGGCCCCCGCCAGACCCTCCTCCCGCTCGCCGAGACTCCGGCCGACCTCGCCCGCCTCGGTCTGAAGGTGGTGCACCCCGAGGCCGCCCACCCGCTGCTGGAGAAGCTGGGCGCGCTCCCGGCCACCCCCCGCGCGGTCCTGACGACCCCGCAGGTACGGGCCGCCGTCGCCGGGTCGATGGAGGCGGGCGAGACCTGGTTCGACGACCTGGACGACCTCGCGGACCAGGGCGGCGCACTCGACGCCGACGAACTCGCCGAGACCGTGCTCGCGCTCGTCCGGGACGCCGAACTGGCCCCCGGCGACGAGCCCTGGCTGGGCGCGCTCGCCCTGCCCGACGAGGACGGCGAACTCGCCCCGGCCGGGGAACTGGTCCTCCCCGACAGCGCCTTCGCCTCCGTGATGCGGCCCGGCGAACTCGCCCTCTGCGACACCGACCTCGCCGAACGCTGGGGCGAGCGCCCGCTCGCCGCGTGCGGGGTGCTCGCCGACTTCCAGCTCGTCCGCGCCACGGACGTCGTCCTCGACCCGGACGAGCTGGAACCCCGCGACGGCGACTACGCCGAACCCGATGACGCCGGGCTCCTCGACGCCGTCGACGTCTGGTGCGAGGACGTCCTCGACCGGCTGCCCGAGACCCCGGTACCGCCCGTCGCCACCGAGATCACCGCCGTACGCGATCTCGACCTCGTCGACGACGAGCACTGGCCCCGGGCCCTCGCGCTGCTCTCCCGGCCGCCGCTGCGGGACGCGCTGACCCAGCAGGTCCGCGTCCTGCTGCCGGACGGCACCACCCGGCTGGTCCGCCCCTACACCGCCTGGTGGCTCCGCGACCACCCCGTCCTCGACGGCCGCCGCCCGGCCGGACTGCGCGCCGCCGGGGTCGATCCGCTGCTGGACGGTCTGTACGAGGAGGTCGACGCCACCGGCTTCGAGGACGCCGCCGTCCTCGGCGCCCTCGGCGTCCGCACCACCGCCGACGCCCTGCTCGGCGAACCGGGCGGCGCCGCCGAACTCCTGACCCGCCTCGCCGACCCCGACCTCCCCGTCCGCCCCGCCCAGCTCCACGCCCTCTACGCCCTGCTCGCCGAACTCGACCCCGAGGACGTCACCCTCCCCGACGACCTGCGCGCCGTCGTGGACGGCGAAGTGGTGGTCGTGGACGCCACCGACGCGGTGGTGGCGGACGCCCCCGACCTGCTGCCCCTGGCCGCCGGTCTCCCGCTGCTGCCCGTCTCCCCGTCCCGCGCCGCCGACCTCGCGGACCTGTTCCAGGTCCGCCGCCTCAGCGAGACCGTCCCCGCCGAGGTGACGGCGGAGGGCGACGAACACGACGTACCGGAGTCGGTCCGGGCCCTGCTCGGCCCCGCGACCCCGCGTACGTACGTCGAACACGACGAACTCGTCGTGGACGGCGTCGAACTGGAATGGCGCCGCACCGCCGACGGCACCGTCCACGCCGCCACCCTGGAGGGCGTGGCCGCCGCCCTCGCCTGGTCGGCGTCCCAGTGGCCCCGCCGTTTCGAGGTCGCGGCCCTGCTGGAGGACCCGTCCCGGACGGCGGAACTGGCGCGGGACCGGTGGTTCGACTAGCACTCCGTGCGAGGTCGGTGGTCGGGGCTGTGCTGCTGGTGCCGGCGGAGGAGGACGCGGGCGTCGGTGGCGGCGGAGTGGTCGTGGGCGTGGCGGGCCTCGCGCTCGGCGGCCACGAGGCCGTCGCAGGTCCCGCAGGTGGGGGGCTGCTGTTCGGTCACGACCGGGTCCTGGGCTCGGGCGCGGAGGATGCGGGCGTCGCGGACGCCGCGTACGGGCAGGCCCCAGGTGGTGAGCTGCTTCTTCATCCAGGCATCACTCACGCGGTACTCGGCGGCGAGGGCCTTGATGGACTCGCCCTCGCAGTAGCGGGCGACGATGGTGGTTTTGTCGGTGTGGACGTGGTCGCGTCCGGTACGGGGCACGGCTCAACTCCTCATGTGGTGGTGGAAGAAGGGTTGGATGTAGAGGACGCGGGCGGGGCGGGGGCTGATCGCGAGGGTGTAGCGGTCGGGCCCGTCCGGGATGACGACGGAGACGGCCACCCCGTGGTCGAGCCGGGTACGGGCGGCGTGGTCCTCGGTGGGGTCGGCGGCCCAGACGCGTAACTCGGTGGGCGCGTCCGGGATGGGGGTCCGCTCGCAGCGGGTGGCCCAGGGGGCGCGTGCCGGGTCGGGGTCGAGCCCGTCGGCGAGGCGCAGGGCCTGTTTGCGTAGCCAGGTCAGGGCGATGTCCTGCGAGCGGGTGCGGAGGGTGTCGAGAACGAAGGGGACGATCTCACCCGACCCGTAGACCGGACCCTCAGCGATGACGTGGCACAGGTACGCGACGGGCGGGCCGGTCATGTCGGCTCGCCTTCATCGGGCGCGGGCTCGACCCGGAGTAGCCGTTCCAGCTCGGCGTCTAGCCGAGCCCGATGGGCCTCGACCTCCAGGCCCCGGCTCCAGTCATCGACGCACCCGGCGTCCCACCGCAGCCGTAACAGCTCGAACCCGAGCCCCAACCGTTCCTCAGCAGCGCCCAGCGCGAGCGTCAGCCAGAGCCATAACCGCATCACGGCAACCGCCAGTGCGCGTGCTCCGCGTTGATCTCCCGCACCCGCTCCCGCAACCGCACCAGGGTGGGCGAGTCCTGACCTGTTTCATCCGGCCCGGTCTGGTCGCCGGTCGGGCCCTCCTCCCGGACGGCCGTGCGCTGTTGCTGTTCGTATGGTTTAGGGGTCACCTTTGACCACTCCGTAGGTTGGTCATGCCCCGGATCGATCATGTCTTCACGGGGCTTCGCAGACAGGCACAGGCGCGCGCCGCTGGTGAAATCCTCCCTACGGGAAAGCCCTGGATGAACACAGATCGGAGTACTCCACAAGAGGATTTGGGGCACTCCAGTTGGCGATCGAGGGCTACCCTGCTGTGAGATCACTTCCGTTCCCGCGAGGTGAACACATGGAGCACCGCGAACTCCGGCGCCATGACTACGCGCTGACCGTCCCGGACGCCCTGCTGCACAGTGGGGCCATGCAACGCGCCTGCTCGATAAGGGACTTCCAGGAGATACTCCGCCTGGTCAACAGGCGTACAGGATCGAGCTACACCGTTATCGCGACCGCTGTAGGGATGAGCACCTCACGCGTGGGGGACATCATCAGAGGTTCCCGGGGGGTCCGGAGCGAGAGAGTCATCGAACGTATCGCCGACGGCTTCGGAATCCCCGGTCACATGCTCGGACTTTCCGCGAGACCGTGGGAAGAGGGTCCCGTGCCCGATTCTTCCCGTATCGAGAGCGCCCGCTATTCAGCGGGGAACTCACGCCCTCTGGATCTCATGACGGTGGCGGAGCTGCGGCAGCGGGTACAGGAATTGGACGAGCGCTATGTGAGTGAGCCGTCTACGGCTCTCATCGCCCCGGTCGGCGAGCATCTCGGGAAGCTGGCGGATTGGCGAAGCTTGACCGTTAAGCACCAGGTCCGCCGCGATGTGTGCGCGGCGCGCGCGAAGGCGTGCACATTGATGGGCCAGCTGGTGTGGGACGCCTCAGGGAGGACCGATCACGGGACCGCCCGTGCCTACTTCACTCAGGCAGCCTCCGCCGCTCGTGAGCTGAACGATCCCGTAGCGGAGGGATTAGCACTGCTTCGGACCTCATTCGTCTCCCTCTACGGCGAGAACGATCCCCAGACCGGACTGGAGCTGGCGAGCCGAACCGCAGCGACAGCCAAAGGCGCCAGTCATGTCCTCGCCGGGCTCGCGACACTGCACGTGGCAGAGGCTCACGCCATACTGAACCAGCGAAGGGAATGTGAGGCGTCACTGGTGCTGGCCGAGCGATACCTCACACAGGCAGCCGATCTTGATATCGCCGCCTCCCTCCTCTCGCCAGGCCAGTTCGGGCGCCTGAAGGGCTCCTGCTTTCTCTTTCTCAACGACGCGCCCAAGGCGGAGGAAGTCCTGGCTGAGAATGTCAGGGAAATGCGTCACGGGTCGAAGTCTCACGCCATCGCGCTGGCCAACCTGGCGCTCTCCCGTATCCGGCAGCGCAAGCTAGATGAGGCGATCGGGGCGCTGAACGATGCGATCGGGATCGTAGAGCGCCATCGAGGTGGCGGTGGTCTGAAGCTCGTGTTCCAAGCTGGTCGGGAGTTGCGACCTTGGCACAGAAGAGGAGAAGTGCGCGAGCTGCACGACCGGCTGATGGGTCTTATCTCCGCCGCGTGAAGACGAGGGAGTCCAATGCCAAAGAACACCGTGCGGATAGCGAAGCAGACGGTGCGCGAACGGGTCTGGCAGTCGCTGGAGCGGGAAGGGGTGGTTCCCGCAGGGGTCGCCGGACGGATCCCGACCTTCACCGGCACGGAGGCCGCCGCTGAACGCCTCGCCCTCCACCCGGCCTGGAGAGGCGCGCGTATCGTCAAAGCGGTTCCCGACACCGCCCAGACCCCGGTACGCGCCCGAGCCCTGGCAGAGGGAAAACACTTGTATATGGCCGCCCCGAAACTCGCCGCCCCGAAGCCCTTCTACCACCTCGCGCCCGACAGCATCGGCGATCCGGCCGAGGCCGCCGACCGGCGAACGGCCGTGAGACTCGCACGGCCGGTGGACGTCCAGGACATCCCTCCCGTCGACCTCGTCGTCTGCGGAAGCGTGGCGGTCAATCCCAAGGGCGTACGTCTTGGCAAGGGCGCCGGGTACGCAGACATCGAGGTCGGGCTCCTCCAGGAAGCCGGGCTCATCCACCCGGACACACTGATCGTGACAACGGTCCACGATCTCCAGGTACTCGACGAAGAACTTCCGGAGGCCGACCATGACTTCCGTCTGGACCTGATCGTCACACCTACCAGGATCATCGCCTGCGGCCCCCGCCACACCCCGCCGGGAATCCTCTGGGAGCTTCTGCCCGACGCTTACCTCTCCGCTATCCCCGCACTCACGGCCCGTCGCCCCACCTCAGACCAGACGGCGGCCTCAGCTCAGCGATCGTGCGCCGGATAGGCGGTGGCACCCCGGACGCCGGTCTCCCACATCCAAGAGGGAACGAAGGAGTATGCCGATGAGCGTCGACCCCGCCGCGTGGTTCAAGTCCAGTTACAGCAACGGCAACGTGGAATGTGTGGAGGTGGCACATCGCAGTGAAGCTGTCTCGGTGAGGGACAGCAAGAGGCTCGACGGGCCGTACCTGACGCTGTCCCCTGAAGCATGGGCGGGTCTCGTCGCTCTCGCCCGTCGCGCCAACGGCTAGAAGCCCACGAAGCCCCGCACTCCCTCGCGGGAATGCGGGGCTTCGGCCATTCTCGGTGGCGGGTTAGGGCCGGGGTGTGTCCGAGCGGTTGCCTGACGGCGTCCTGTCTGGGGTGATGTCGGCAGCACTCATCCGTACGCTCCACGAAGGAGTACGTGACATGAGCCAGGGCAACCCCGCGCCGATGCCGCTTCAGTGGCGGAAGTCCAGCTACAGCGGGCCCGACGGTGGCCAGTGCGTGGAGTGGTCCCTCGCGCCCGGCCCCGGCTTCGCCGCCAGGGAAAGCGGTGCGCCGAGGCCGGTGCAGTGGCGGAAGTCCAGCTACAGCGGAAACAACGGCGGAGAGTGCGTCGAGTGGTCCCCCATCCCTGGCCTTACCGCCGTTCGGGACAGCGACGAGCCGCTGTCGGCTCAGTGGCAGAAGTCCAGCTACAGCAACGGCAACGGGAACTGTGTCGAGGTGGCCGAGCGGGACCACGCGGTAGCGGTAAGGGACAGCAAGGCAGGGGATGGGCCCGTCCTCATGCTTTCCTCGCACGCATGGGCGGGCCTCATCGCCCTCGCTCGTAGCGCCGACGTATGAGAGGGGGCCGGTCCGCGCCCGAGCGCGACCGGCC
>NZ_JBHVHF010000259.1:0-11739 GCF_042800315.1 Streptomyces sp. NPDC057638 | reverse complement strand
GCCCCGGCCTTCGGGACCCGTCGGCCGTGCGGGTCAGGGCCGTTCGGCCAGCTCACCCGAGATGAACTCGGCGAGGTCGGTGAGGCTCTGGCCGCCCAGGATCCGGGCCAGCGGCACCGTCACCTCATACGCCCGCTGCACCTCGCCCCGGACCTCCGTGGCCATCAGGGAGTCCAGCCCCTGGCGGTTCAGCGGCTTACGGGCGTTGAGCCGCTGGGACGGCAGGGCCAGCACCCTGGCCACCCGCTCCTTCAGGAAGGCGTGCACCTCCTCCGCGTCGGCGCCGCCTCCATCCGCCGGACGGGCGCCGGGCGCCGGGGCCGGCGCGGGAGCGGTACTCCCAGCCCCGGCGGTCCCGGCAGGCGGGGCGGGGAGCACGGCCGTGACCGGCGTGACCTCCGCGACGAGCGGGGTCGGCGGGGCCGCGGGACGGTGATCCGGCACCCGCGGCGCGCCGGGCGCGGCCGGAGCGGCGGTCGTCACCACCTCGGTCAGCAGCGCGTCCCGGGCCGCCTCCGGGTAGGCCACGCGCCAGCGGTCCCAGTCCGCCGCGATCACCGTGACCTGGGCGTCCGGCCCCGCCAGCAACCGCTGGAGCAGCCCGATGGCCTCCCGGGGAGTGAAGCTGCCGAAGCCCCGGGGCGCGAGGTCGCGGCCGTGTTCCTCGGTGTACCGGGCGACCATGCCCACCGATGACCAGAAGCCCCAGTTGACCGAGAGCGCGGGCAGCCCCCGCGCCCGGCGGTGGTGGGCCAGGGCGTCGAGACCGGCGTTGGCCGCCGCGTACGCGCCCAGCCTCGGCGAGCCGAGTACCGAGGAGGCCGACGAGAAGAGGGCGAAGAAGTCCAGCGGCACCCCCTCCAGCGCCCGGTGGAGCGCCCATCCGCCGAGGACCTTCGGCCGCACCACGGCGTCGAACCGTTCGGGCGTCAGCTCCCCGGCGGAGGCCAGCTCGATGACACCGGCCGCGTGGAGCACCCCGCGCACCGGCGGGCCGCCGCCGTCCGTGTACTCCCGCAGCAGCGCCCGTACCGCCGTCTCGTCGGCGATGTCCACCGCGCGGTAGGCGACCCGGGCGCCGGTCGCGGACAGCGCGTCGAGCAGGGGTCCACGGCCGCCGAGTTCACCGCGCCCGACCAGGAGCAGATCCCTGGCACCGCGCTCGACCAGCCAGGCCGCCAGCTCCGCCCCGATGCCGCCGAGACCCCCGGTGATCAGATAGGTGCCCTCGGCGGCCGTCCACTCCTCGTCCGGCCGCGCGCGGTCGGCGCCGGGTGGCCGCGGAGCGCCGACCGTGTCCGTGCCCGCGCCTGTCTCCGTGCCCGTACCTGTGCTTGTGTCCGTACCGAGGCGGACCAGCACCTTGCCCGTATGGCGGGCGCGCGCCATCCGCCGGAACGCCGACTCCAGGCCCTCGGAACCCTGGCCGTGCCCACCCTCGTACCTCTCGTACGGAAGCGGCTCGACCGCACGGCACTCGACGAGTTCGAGCACCCGCTCGAAGAGGGCGCCCGCCTGGCGCGGACGGGTCCGGAGCATCTCCACCAGGTCCATGGAGTGGAAGGCGATGCCCCGGGAGAAGGGCTCCAGCCCGATCGAGCCGTTCTCCAGCAGATCCTTCTTGCTCAGCTCCACATAGCGGCCGTAGGGGGCCAGCAGCGACAGGTTCCGCGCGATCGCCTCACCCGTCAGCGAGTTGAGAATGACGTCCATCCCCTCCCCCCGGGTCGCGTCGGCGAACTCCGCCGCGAACTCCAGCGACCGTGAGTCGGCGACGTGCCGCACCCCCATGGCCTTGAGCAGCGCCCGCTTGGACGGGCTGCCCGCCGTCGCGTAGACCTCCGCGCCCCGCCACCGGGCGAGCTGGACGGCGGCGAGCCCCACCCCGCCCGTGGCACAGTGGATGAGCACCCGCTCCCCGGGCGCCAGCGCCGCCAGCTCGCAGAGCCCGTAGTACGCGGTGAGATACGCGGCGGGCAGCGTCAGCGCCTCCTCCACCGAGAGCCGGGCGGGCACCCGGGCGACCAGCCGCGCGCTGGTCACCACATGGCTGGCGAGCGCGCCCTCCGCCAGCGCGATGACCTCGTCGCCGATCCGCAGCCCGGCCACGCCCGCGCCCAGGGCGGTCACCACACCCGCGCACTCCCAGCCGAGCGGCGCGCCCTCCGTCAGCCCCGGATAGGCGCCCAGGGCGGTGAGCACATCCCGGTAGTTCAGCGCCGTGTGGGTCACCCGGACCCCGACCTCGCCCGGCCCCACCGGGCGGTCCGGGACCGGTACGCGTACGAACGCGTCCAGCAGACCGGTCGAGCGATTGCGGATCTCATACCGTGCCGGAGCGGGCGTGGCCCGCTCGGGCACGCCGCTGGATCCGGCCTGCTCGGGCACGCTGCCGGACCTGGCCTGCTCGGGCACGCCGCTGGATCCGGCCTGCTCGGGCACGCTGCCGGACCCGGCCTGCTCGGGCACGCCGCTGGATCCGGCCTGCTCGGGCACGCCGCCGTGCCCGGTCCGCTCCGGCGCGCCGCCGGACCCGGCCCGGCGCACCAGCCGGGGCACCCGGCGGCCGCCGCCCCGCAGGGCGATCTGGTCCTCCCGGAACCCGGCGGCGAGCAACTCGTCCGCCAGCAGGTCGACATCGCGCTCCCGGGCGCCCGCCGGAAGGTCGATCAGGGTGCACCGCCACCGCCGGTACTCCTGCGCCAGCGAGCGGCCGAAGCCCCAGAGCGTCGCCTGGCCGACCGCGACGGGCCCCGAGTCGTCCGGGAGGCGCTGGGCGCCCTCGGTCACCAGGCTCAGCCGCCCGACCGGCCCGTTCGTCTCGTCCAGCGCCCGCACCAGACGCAGCACGCTGTGACATCCGAGCCGCTGGGCGTCGGCGACCGCCCCGGCCGCCTCCTCCGGGGTGGCCGCCGGGTCAGGATCGCGCGCGTCGCGCGCCCACAGGTGCACCACACCCTCACACGGGGCGTCACCGACGGACCCGCGTACCTCGGTGAGCAGCCGGCGGTACTCCTCCGGCGCGTCGGGGGCGATCCGGTACCGGTCGGGCCCGGTCCTCCCGTACCCCGTACCGGCGGTGACGATGATCGCGCGGCCGCCGAGCCGGTCCGCGAGACGGTCGGTCTCCGGCCCGGCCCCGGCGAAGAGCAGCCAGTAGCCGTCGCGGCCGCCGGGCGCGGGCACGGCGGGTGGTGCCGGACGCCAGGCGAGGTCGTGCAGCCAGCCGTCCGTGTCCCGCCGTTCGGGGCGTGGTTCCAGGAAACGCAGCGCCACCCCCTCCAGCTCGGCGATGAGCGCGCCCTCCTCGTCCCGTACCGTCACCGTGCCGGTGACCGCGTCCGGGCCTACGGCGGTGCGGACCGCGTGGCTCCAGAGCGGACCGGCGCCCGGACGCCGGTACAGCCGGGCCCGTGCGATGCCGCCGAGCACGAACGCCTCGTGCTCACCACCGCCGCCCGACGCGCCCATCGCGGCGGCCAGGGTGTGCCCGCAGGCGTCCAGCAGCGCCGGATGGAAGTGATGGGGATCCCCGGCGGAGCCCGCGGGGCCGAGGGAGGGCGGTGCCTCGATCCGCGCCAGCGCCTCCCCGGGCCCGCGCCACAGCGAGGTGACACCCCGGAAGGCGCCCAGCCACTGGTTCCCCTTCGCCGCGAACTCTCCGTAGAACTCCTCCCCGGTCAGCTCCCGGCAGCGCCCCTGGACCGTCGCCCGGGGCTCCCCGGCCGCCGTCGCCCGACCGGGGCCGGGGGCCGGGAACTCCAGCCCCCCGTCCGCGTTGCGGGTGAACTCCGGCTGGTCCGGGAAGCGGCTGCTCACCTCGAACGACCAGGCCCCTTCGGCGCCGGGGACCAGCGCCACCCGGACCACCGGCGGCGGCCCGGACGGATCCAGGTAGATCGCCCGGCGGTAGGTCACGTCCCGGAGTACCGGCAGCGCGCCGAACGCGCCCGACGCCGCGGCCACCACCAGTTCCACATAGGCCGTCCCCGGCACGACCACCACACCCTGCACCTGGTGGTCCCGCAGATAGGCGTTGGCCGCCAGGTCCACCGGTCCCTCCCAGACCGGGCCCGTGTCCGACGCCACGGGCGGGCCGAGCAGCGGATGGTTGTGGTCCGGGGCCGGGTCCGTGCGCGCGGTCCGGTCGCCCGTCGTCGCCGCCAGGGTGCCGACACGGCCGGTGGGGTCGGTGCGGTCGGTGTTGTTGGCGGTGTTGTCGGTGTCGGCGGTGTTGTCGGTGTTGTCGGTGTCGTTGGCGGTCTCGGGGAACCAGTACCGCTGGCGGTCCCAGGCCGGTCCGGGCAGCCGTACCGCCTCCGGCACCGGAGCGAAGAGCCGGTCGAACCCCACCGGCTGACCACTCAGATGGATCGTGGCCAGCGCGTCCAGCAGACACGCGGCCTCCGGCTCGTTCCGCCGGGTCGAGCCCACCACCAGACTGCCGTCACGGGCGGCACCGGCGGCGGAAGCAGAGTCGACGTATTCACGCATCGCCGGTACCAGGATCGGATGCGGGCTGACCTCGACGAAGACCACCGGCCCTTCGTCCAGCAGCCGCTGCACCACCGGACCGAAGTGGACCGGCTGGCGCAGATTGCCGGCCCAGTACGCTCCGTCCAGCGTGCGACCGTCCACCGGCGCGCCGTCCAGCCCGCCGACGGTCGAGTACATCGGCAGGTCACCGGCGCGCGGGCGCAACGATTCCAGCGCCGCCAGCAGCGGCTCCCGCAACGGCTCGACCTGCGGCCCGTGTGAGGCGAAGTCCACCCGCACCAGACGGCAGAACACCCCGCGCTTCTGGAGCGCGACCAGCACCTCGCGCATCGCGTCCGCGTCCCCGGACAGGATCGTGGACGACGGGCCGTTGACGGCCGCGACAACCACCTGACCGTCGTACGGCTTCAGCTCCCGCTCCGCCTCCTCGGCGCTCAGCTCCACCGAGGCCATCGCGCCCCGGCCCGAGACCCGCCGCGCCAGGGCGCTCCGGCGGCAGATGACGGCGGCCCCGTCGGCGACGCTCAGCGACCCCGCCACACAGGCCGCCGCCACCTCGCCCATGCTGTGGCCGACCACCGCGTCCGGATCGAGCCCCCAGGACCGCCACAGCGCGGCCAGCGCCACCTCCATCGCCCACAAGGTGGGCTGGATGACGGCGACCCCCTCCAACTCGCCCTCGCCCTGCGTCAGCAGATCGACGACCGACCAGCCCGCCTCCGCCGCGATGGCCGTGTCGCACTCCTCCAGCGCCCGCCGGAACACCGGCTCGGTACGGAGCAGCTCCCGCCCCATGCCCACCCACTGCGAGCCCTGGCCGGGGAAGACGAAGACGACCCGGGCGCCGTCGGCCAGCCGTTCCACCTCGTCCGCCGAACGGACGAAGGCACCCGGCTCATCGGCGAGGAACGCGCCGATCCGGTCCGCCAGCTCCCGATGACCGGAGCCGACCACCGTCAGCCTGCTCTCCCGGTGGTCCCGGCGCAGCGCCGCGCTGGCACAGATCGCGCGCGGCGACGGGCCGCCGCCCTCGGCGGCCCGGGTCAGGAACTCCCGGAAGTCCCGCGCCACCTCACGCAGGGTCTCCGGCAGATGCGAGGAGAGCGTCAGCAGGCAGGGTCCCTCCGACTCCGACTCCGCCCCCACCGTCGCCGTAGTCGGGAGTACGGATACGGGTACGGGGCGGTCGGCTCCGGCCGCCACGGGCTGGTGGGCCCCGACGACCACATGCACATTGGTGCCCGAGATCCCGAACGAGCTGACCCCCGCCAGCCCCGGCCGATCCCTCCGGGGCCACTCCACCGCCTCCCGCGGAACGCGCAGCGCCGCCCCCGGCCAGTCGACGGCGGACGTCAGCTCCTCGCTGTGCAGACTCGGCGGCACCACCCCGTGCTCCAGCGCCAGCACCGTCTTGATCAGCCCGGCGATCCCGGCCGCGCCCTCGCTGTGACCGATGTTCGTCTTCGCCGAGCCGACCAGCAGCGGGCGGCCGGGCGGACGGCCCTCGCCCAGCACGGCCGCGAGCGCGCCCAGCTCGACCGGGTCACCCACCGGGGTCCCGGTGCCGTGCGCCTCCACATAGTCGACCTCCGCCGGATCCACCCCGGCGTCCGCGTACGCCGCCCGCAGCGTCTCCCGCTGCCCCGACTCCGCCGGAGCCATCAGCGCGTTCGCGCCCTGACCGTCGTTGACGACCGCCGAACCCAGGATCACCGCCCGGATCGCGTCCCCGTCCGCGACCGCCGCCGCCAGCGGCTTCAGCACCACGACGCCGACGCCCTCGCTGCGGACGAATCCGTTGGCGGCGGCCGAGGCGAATCTGCACCGCCCGTCCGGCGAGAGCATCCGCCCGTCGGAGAAGGTGATGCTCTCCTCCGGCGTCAGCACCAGGTTCACCCCGCCGGCCAGCGCCAGCGTCGACTCCCCGTCCCGCAGGCTCCGGCACGCCATGTGCACCGCCGTCAGCGACGACGAACAGGCCGTGTCGAGGGTGAGGCTGGGACCCCGCAGGTCGAAGGCGTACGAGAGGCGGCCCGACAGCATGCTCGGTGCCGTCCCCGCGTTCGCGTACACGTCCAGCACGCCCCGCCTGCTCATCGATTCCCAGTAGTTGCGCCCCATGGACCCGATGAAGACCCCGGTGCGCCCGGCCGTCAGCCGGGCCCGGGTCAGCCCCGCGTCCGCCACCGCCACCGCCGCCGTCTCCAGCAGCAGCCGCTGCTGGGGGTCCATGTGCTGGGCCTCACGGGGAGCGACACCGAAGAAGCCCGCGTCGAAGGCGTCGATACCGTCGAGGAACCCGCCGTGCCGGGTGATGATCGTGCCGGGGGTGCCGGGCCGTGGATCGTAGTAGGCGTCGATGTCGAACCGGGAGGGTGGGACCTCGGTGACACAGTCATGGCCCTCGCGCAGCCGGGTCCAGTAGGCCGCCAGGTCGGGGGCCTGAGGGAAGACACAGGCCATGCCGACGACGGCGATGGCGCGCGGGTCGGTGGCGACGGCGGTCGCGCGCCGGTCGGCGGGTGTGGCGACGGGGGTGGCGGTGGCGTGCGGGTCGGTGGGTGTGGCGGTCGCGGTGGCGGGTGTGTTCTTGGCGGCCTTGCGGTTCTTGCGGCTCGTCATGCTGGTCTCCCTTGTCTCTCACACGAACCGGGCGGTCTCTTGCACGAACCGGGATCTCTCACATGACCCGGAGGTCTCTCAGATGGCCCAGGGGGCGTCGGCGCTCACCGTCAGGACGGCGGCGCTGACCACGAAGCCCGGTGCCGCTCCCGCGAGCAGCACATGGTCGCCGGGCCGCACCTGGCGGGTCGTCACGAGGTGCTCCAGGGCCACCACGTGGTCGCTGGCGGCGAGATGTCCGACCGTGCGGCCGAAGTCCCAGGTGGACTTGGAGTCCGGCAGGCCCAGCGGATCGAGGAGGAACTGGCCCACGAGGTACTCGCCCTGGTTGACGTAGATGACCCGGGTGAGGTCGTCGACCCCGATCCCCGCCTCGTCGAGGGAGCGGTGGACCACCGCCGCCTGCCGCTCCGCGATCACCTCGTTGATCTCGGCGAGCGGCCGGTACGCGCCACTGAAGTGGCGGGCCCGCGCCACCATGTCGATCGTCTCCCGGCCGTACCCGTCGAACAGCGGCTCACCGCCCCGGTGCAGGCCCTCCAGCTCCGGGATCACCGACTGGTTGACGGACCGCACCCGCGCGATGCCTCCGGCGGTGTCGAGCACCATGGCGCTGGCGGCGTCGCCGATGACCGTGCCGGGGCCGTACCCCTGCCACCGGTCACCGAGCGGGGAGGCGAAGTTGTCGGCGGTGGTGAGCAGCGCCCGGCCACGGGCGGGATCGGCGGCGAGCTGGCCGATGGCCAGTTCGAGGGCGGCGAGCATGCCGTTGCAGCCCTGCCGCACCTCGAAGACGGAGGCGCTGTCACAGCCCAGTTCGCGCAGGATGTACCCGCCCGGGTACCACATCGACGGACCCTGCCGGAAGACACAGGAGTGGATGAGCAGATCCACCGAGGAGGGGGCGCTCCCCGCGCGCCTGAGCGCCTCCCGGGCCGCGGTGACCGCCATGTCGACGGGCGGGGTGTCCCCGGCCACCAGGGTGCCGGTGACACCCGAGTCCAGCATCGAGGTCTCCTCGTACAGCCCCAGTTCGATGGCGCGACGGCTGCTCATCCGCTCCGGCAGGTAGGTGCCGAGCCCGCTGACGTACAGACCCTCCGACCGCATACGGTGCCTCCTTGGTGGCTCGCTGTCCCCGTGGTGTCCCGATGGCTCCTGGCGCGCTGCCGCGCGGGCCGGCCGGTGGTCCCGGCCCTCCGGTCCTGTCGCCCGCTGCCCGGTACCGTCCTCCGGTCCGGCGTACGGAGGGGCCGTGGCCCGTCATGGACGCTCGTCCAGGTACCGCGAGACCAGGGCGGCGATCTCGCCCAGCGGGCCCGGTTGGGTCATCCGGGTGTGCGCGCAGGCGATGGGGTGTTCCTCGATCCGACCGCCTACATGGGGGTGCCAGGCGCCGGGGCCCATGGCGTCCTCGGCCCGTTCCTCCGTCGCGGTGAAGAACAGGACATCGCCGTCGTAGCGGGCGGGCTCGTATCCGTGGAGCAGCCGGAGGTTGTCGGCGGCCAGCTCGGCCAGGGCCCGGACCTGGTCCGGGTCGAGCAGCGCGGACACACCGGTCTCGGCGTGAAGCCGCGCCAGCGGGTCGTCGCCTTCGGTTCCGTCGCCTTCAGCGCCGTCGTCTGCCGCCCGCGCCGTGAGCAGCCGCAGGGCCTCATCACGGTCCTCGGGGATCCGCTCGCCGGACGGTACGCCGGGATAGGCGTCCAGCAGGGCGAGCAGCCGGACCGTCTGCCCGCGCCCGCGCAGCTCCGCCGCCATGGCGTGCGCCACGATGCCTCCGTAGGACCATCCCAGCAGGTGGTAGGGCCCTTCCGGCTGTACGGTCCGCAGGGTGTCGACATGGTGCGCCGCCAGCGCGGCGAGCGTCGTGGGACGGTCGTCCCGGTCTGTGATCCCGGGCGCCTGGAGCCCGTAGAGCGGGTACTCGCCGCCGAGGCCGCTCATCAGACCCGCGTAACACCAGCTCAGACCGCTGGTCGGGGCGACGCAGAAGACCGGCGGCCGACCACCCCGGGTCCGCAGCGGCAGCAGGGTGCCCAGTGCCTCCGTGCTGTCACCGGTGCCCGCGGTGTCCCGGGTGCCGAGGCGGCCCACGAGCCCGGCCACCGTGGGGTGGTCGAAGAGGGCCCTGATGCTGGGGCGCACCCCGAAGGCGGTCTCGACACGGCGGATCAGCTGGGTGGCGAGGAGGGAGTGTCCGCCGAGTTCGAAGAAGTTGTCGTCGATGCCGACGGTGGGGAGGTTGAGGGTTTCGGCGAAGAGGGTGGCGAGGATCTTCTCGTGGGGGGTGCGGGGTGGGCGGTTGGTGGTCTGGGCGGCGAAGTCGGGCGCGGGCAGGGCCTGACGGTCGAGTTTTCCGCTGGTGGTGAGGGGCAGCTCGGCCAGGATGACGAACGCCGCCGGAACCATAGGGGCGGGTAGCGACTTCTTGAGGTGGTCGCGGATGTCGGTGGTGTCGGGGGTGGTGTCGGGGTCGGCCGGGACGAGGTAGGCGGTGAGGTGGGTGGTGTGGGTGGTGGGGTCGGTGTGGGTGTGGGCGGCGGCGTGGGTGATGCCGGGGTGTTGGGTGAGTGCTGTCTCGATTTCGCCGAGTTCGATGCGGAAGCCTCGGATTTTGACTTGGTGGTCGGTGCGGCCGAGGTAGGTGAGGGTGCCGTCGTGGTTCCAGCGGGCGAGGTCTCCGGTGCGGTACATGCGGCTGCCGGGGGGTCCGTAGGGGTTGGCGGTGAACCGTTCCGCGGTGAGTCCGGGCTGGTGGAGATAGCCCCGGGCGAGCCCGTCCCCGGCGATGTACAGCTCACCCGCGACCCCCGGCGGCGACTGCCGCAGAGCGGAGTCGAGGATGTGGACCCGGGTGTTCGGGTTGGGGCGGCCGATGGGTGGCGGCGCGGACGGGGTCAGCGGGTCGGAGAAGGTGACGCAGGCGGTGGCCTCGGTGGGTCCGTACGCGTTGACCATCCGCAGCCGTGGCGCCCAGCGGGCCACCAGCTCGGCCGGGCACGCCTCACCGCCGACGACGAGCGTCCGCAGGGTGGGCAGGCCGCCACCCTGCTCGCCGGAGCCGGAGCCGGAGCCGGAGCCGGAGCCGGTGTCGGTGTCGGTGTCGGTGTCGGTGTCGGTGTCGGGTCCGGGGCCGGTGTCGGGTCCGGGGCCGGGGATGGTGGCCAGGACGCTCGGCGGGATGAGGGCGTGAGTCACTCCGTGTGCGCGGATCTCCCGCGCCAGCTCCTCCCCGGCGAGCGGTCCGGGCGGCGGGACGACGAGGGCGGCACCGGCCGCGAACGCCATCAGGCACTCCATGACGCTGGCGTCGAAGGTCGCCGAGGCGCTCTGGAGCACCCGGCTGCTCCGGTCGAGCCCCAGCCGCTCGATCTGGCTCGCGGCCAGCGAGGGAATCCCCGTATGGGACACCACGACCCCCTTGGGCCGCCCGGTGGTGCCCGAGGTGTAGATGATGTACGCGGGGTGCCATGGCAGGAGAGTGGCTGTCCGGTCCGCGTCAGTGGGGTTGGTACGGGGCTGACGGGCGAGCCGTGCGAGCGTCTCGGACGTATCCAGCGCCAGGGTGGGGACGCAGGTGCGCGGCAGGTGCGCGGCGGCGTCGGCGCTGGTGATCAGGAGCGCGGGCCGGGCATCGGCGAGGGTGAAGGCGAGCCGTTCGGCGGGGTGCCGCGGATCCAGCGGGAGATAGGCCGCCCCGGCCTTGAGTACGGCGATGAGGGCGATGACCAACTCCGGTGAGCGGGGCAGGGCGAGCGCGACGATGTCCTCAGGGCCGATCCCCGCGCCGATCAGCTGATGGGCGAGCTGGTTGGCCCGCTCGTTGAGCTGGGCATAGGTCAGCTCGCTGTCACTGGCGTGGTGGAGCAGCGCCGGTGCCCGTGGGGTTGTCGCGGCATGGGATTCCAGCAGCTCGGACCAGTGCCGTGGGGTGAGGTCCCGGGCCGTGTCGTTCCAGCGCGCGAGATCGCGGATCTCGCCGGGGAGCAGCGAGTTGACGCGGTGGATGGGCAGATCGGGGTCGTCGGCGACGATCTCGAAGAGACGCAGCAGCCGGGCGGCGATGGATTCGACGGTGGCCCGGTCGAGCAGATCGGGCCGGTAGCCGATCTTGATCCCGAGGCGCTCTCCCGGGACGACGGTGAGGCTCAGCGCGTAATGGGTCGCGTCATACGCCTGGACATCGGTGAGGCGCAGATCGCCGAAGGAGGCGTTCAGGGCCTCGGAGTCGAGTGGGTAGTTTTCGAAGACGGTGGTGGTGTCGAAGAGTTGGGTGTGGGGGGTGGTGTTGTGGATGTGGGTGAGGCTGAGGTGTTGGTGATCGAGGAGTTGGGTTTGTTGGTGTTGGAGGTGTGTGAGGTGTTGGGTGATGGTTTGGGTGGGGTGGATGTGGGTGCGGGTGGGGATGGTGTTGATGAAGAGGCCGGGGGTGTTGTTGATGTGGAGTATTTCGGGTGGGCGGGTTGTGGTGGTGGTTCCGAAGGTGATGTCGGTTTGGTTGGTGAGGGTGTGGAGGAGGAGTGCCCAGGTTCCTTGGATGAGGGTGTTGGTGGTGAGGCCGTGGTGGGTGGTGTGGTGGTGGAGTTGTTGGGTGGTGTGGGGGGTGAGGTGGTGGGT